>NZ_JBFRIY010000055.1:0-20084 GCF_041468565.1 Shewanella sp. 10N.286.54.B9 | reverse complement strand
CCATGCTGGGCGTACACAAGAATTTCAAGCGGGACTGCTAACAGTTTGCTAGGTTTCGCTGCGCTTCACAATTTTAGCAAACAATTATCAGCCCCTTAAATGGGCGTTACCCCCTATCCGTTTGCCATACTTTCCCTAATGAAACTCAACACCCCAAGCGCTTTAACTCTAACAAGGTTTTGTCCAAAAATGAGTTGACGACTAAACTGAACTTGCTAGCTATTCATCTGAATTGGGGCTGTGCAAGCTTCTAAATCATGGATGATTTAGCAGAGCCTATAGGGATATATTCACGGCGACTTGCAAATGCTCAATACAGTTGAATCACCATATATTTTCTGACCCCTTATACAGGCCTTTAAACTCTTTGTGCAGAGGTATTTCTGTCCAATAACAAGCTTAATCATAGATATTAGCCCAACAAAAAAGGAACCCGTAGGTTCCTTTTAATTACTAATACCAATCAAACTGGCTCAGCAAACGATAAGCAAAGAGTTAATCTTTATTCTTATCACGAATATGACCAACCATGCGCTTACGACGACGTTCTTGGCTCACGGTTAGCTTCTTAGTATTCATCCCTTCGAATGGGTTACCACCGTCTTGGAAACGAATTTGAATTGGCGTACCAATCACTTTCAATGAACGACGGTAGTAGTTCATCATAAAGCGCTTGTATGAGTCAGGTAGCTTCTTAACCTGATTACCGTGTACCACAACGATTGGTGGGTTGTAACCACCTGCGTGAGCGTATTTAAGCTTAACACGGCGACCATTCACCAATGGTGGTTGATGATCGTCTTGTGCCATCTGCATGATACGGGTCAACATCGAGGTACTTACGCGGCGCGTCGCACTGTCGTATGCTTCTTCGATAGACTCATATAAATGCCCTACACCTGTTCCGTGCAATGCAGAGATAAAGTGGATGCGTGCAAAATCAATAAAACCTAAGCGACGGTCAAGTTCACTTTTAACACGGTCTTTAACTTCTTGGTCAATACCGTCCCACTTGTTGACGGCAATCACTAAAGCACGACCAGCGTTCAATGCAAAACCTAAAAGACCTAAGTCCTGTTCCGCAATACCTTCACGGGCATCGATGATCAGTAGTACGACGTTACAGTCTTCAACCGCTTTAAGGGTTTTAATGACCGAGAACTTCTCTACTGTTTCATGTACCTTGCTACGACGGCGTACACCGGCAGTATCAATCAATACGTATTCGCGACCTTCACGTTCCATTGGAATGTAGATACTGTCACGAGTCGTGCCCGGCTCATCATAAACAACCACACGCTCTTCACCTAAGATGCGGTTGGTTAGCGTTGATTTACCCACGTTAGGCTTACCAATAATGGCAAGTTTAATCGGTAAATCTTGCAGACGTTTCTGTTCAGCTTCTGCTTCTTCTTCGGTGTATTCACGCTCTTCTTCGTTCTCTTCGCCTTCACCGTCTTTGGTGATCCCCATCGCTTCTGCGTATGGTGCTAAAGAGTACTCAATCATGTTAGTCACGCCACGGCCTTGCGCTGCCGCCATTTGGTAAACTTCACCAAGGCCTAGTGACCAAAACTCAGCACACGCTGAGTCAGCATCGATACCATCAACTTTGTTAGCAACAACAAAAGTTGTCTTTTCACGGCTACGAAGGTGCTGTGCAATCGCTAAATCAGCGGCAGTTAGACCCGCGCGCGCATCGGTCATAAATAGCACCACATCAGCCTCTTCAATCGCAGCTAGCGACTGTTCGGCCATGCGGGTTTCAATACCCTCTTCTGTGCCATCAATACCGCCAGTATCAACCACAATAAACTCATAGCCAGCCAGATGCGCTCGGCCGTACTTACGATCCCGAGTTAGCCCAGGAAAATCTGCCACTAGGGCATCTCTGGTACGGGTAAGTCGGTTAAAAAGGGTCGACTTACCAACGTTTGGTCGCCCAACAAGGGCCACAACAGGAATCATTTAATTGCCTCTATTACTCATTTTCTATTAACTAAAAAGCCCCCGGAATACACATCCAGGGGCCTTATCATCTTTCACAACTAGGCTTACGGAAGTGTAACTCGAACCACTTTTCCACCACGAGCCTGCACATAAAGGTTGTCTTTAACAACCAGTGGCTGACTGTATAAACCAGAGCTATCTACTTCAACACGACCTACTATCTGGCCATCGGACTTGTTCAAAAAGTGCAGGTAACCTTCAAAATCACCCACTACAATATAGTCTTTAAACGCAACGGCAGCAGTTAAACCACGGTTAGCAAGCTCTGAATTACTCCATAACTCTAGACCATTTCGTCTATCAACAGAATAAATACGGCTATGGTCATCAACTACAAACAGACTTGCGCCTGAGTATGCTAGCTCATGGAAGCTTGAATACTTACGTGTCCAAACAACGCGACCTGTACGCATCTCCATTGAGACTAAGTTACCATTGTAACTAACTGCATAAAGGTTTTCACCGACCAGCAGTGGCTTCATGTCAACATCAGCCATGCGCGAGAACTCATTACCACCAGCTGGTGTGTAAATCGCTTGTTCCCAGGCTGCCTGACCGTTGTTTTTAATTACTACCGCAATTTTACCATCAGCAGTACCAACGAAAAAGCCACCAGCATCATAAGCTGCAGAACCCGTACCACGTAATGTTAATGTTGGTAGCTGGTTTTCATAAGTCCAACGCTTTTCGCCATCATCAACATTAAAAGCTTCAAGCGTGCCTGCACCAGTATTAACCACGACAATGTCTTCACCAACCGTTGGTGCTGATAGCACTTCACCGCCAGCAATCACATGCCAAAGATTATCACCGGTTTCAGCATCAAATGCTGCAACCAAGCCGCTCTCGCCGCCCACAAATACCTTGTTACGTGCAGCGGTTACACCACCCGCCAAACGTGCGCCTTTGTTTTTAGCTAAAATATTATCTCTAAAGATTGAGCTAAAATCTTTTTCCCACGCTTTGTCGCCAGTCGCTTCGTCAAAAGCTAAGACTTTACCGTAACGATCAGCAACAAAAAGCTTATCGTAACGAGCTGCAGGTCGCAGGCGAGAATAGTAGTCACCTACACCATCACCGACATTGGCGGTCCAGCTTACTTCTGGAAATACGCTTGCTTCTATCTCTGCAAGTGGAGTAATAGGCTCTTCTTCTACATCGTTCGATGAACACGCAGACAGCAAACCTATGCTCAATCCACATGCGAGCAGTGTTTTGCACCAAGACTTCATGGGCAGATTCCTTATGCCTTGTTCAAATTATCAAGCTTCATTTGTAATGTTGGACTACTCATAGTGCCACCATTTTCTACTGCAGCTTGATAAGCAAGCCTTGCCTTGTCGGTTTCGCCTTGGCGCACCAAGAAGTCACCTTTTAATTCATCTCTTTGCGCTGCTGAAGCAACATCTTTGATCTGCTCAAGCGTAGTGATAGCTGTGGCAAATTGACCTTGCTCTGCTTGTACGCGAGCTAAACGCATTGTGGCAACCAGCACGATACTGCTATCAGCATTAACCGCAATCACGTTCTTAAGCGTTGCTTCTGCTTTCTCTAAATCGCCAGTTTCAACAGCAGACTTAGCCACCATAAGCTCAAGCAATGACTGATAGCCTTGCTGGCCATGTTCTTTGGCAAAAGTTTCTGCTGCACTTAGCATTGCAGCGTCAGCTGTATTTTGGCTGCTGAGTGCTTGAAAAGACTCAGAAGCCGCTTCGGCTTGAGCCAACTGATGGTCAGAATAATAGTTCCAACCGAATAATCCACCTAAACCGACAACAGCACCTACGACAACTGAGGAACCGTAATCTTTCCAGAACTGTTTGATAGCATCTACTTGTTGCTCTTCTGTGCTATAGACTTCCACGTGTACTTCCCCTTTTAAACCAGTTCTGCAATATAAGTCGCCAACGCATCTCGGGCAACTAATTCTTGTGCTTTATCTTCACGAAGGTACTTAACTGCAACTTGATTATTGGCTAGTTCATCTTCACCAATAACAAGCGCCACAGCAGCACCGCTTTTATCTGCTCGCTTCATCTGCTTCTTAAAGTTACCGCCACCGCAATGGCTCATGACTTTTAGATTCGGCAAGCTTGCTCTTAAATCTTGGGCAACCTTTATCGCTTCCACACGGCAGCTATCACCCATTGCAGTAACATATACATCTACCGCAGGTTTGATATCTTTATCAAGTTCAAGCGTTTGTAGCAATAACACGATACGCTCGAGCCCCATAGCGAAGCCCACTGCAGGTGTTGATTTACCACCAAGTTGACCAACTAGACCGTCATAACGACCGCCAGCTAATACAGTGCCTTGCGAACCAAGACTTGATGTCACCCACTCAAATACCGTGCGGTTATAGTAATCTAAGCCGCGCACTAAACGAGGATTGATTGTGTATTGGATGCCAACAGCCTCTAAGAGTTCACATAAATGTGAAAAATGTGAACGAGTCTCTTCGCCTAAGTAATCCATCAAGGCTGGCGCATCAGCGAGCAATGCCTGCACAGCTGCATTTTTAGAGTCTAAAACTCTAAGCGGATTACTGTACATGCGACGCTGACTGTCTTCATCAAGTACGTCTTTGTGTTGCTCTAAAAAGGCAATAAGGGCATCACGGTACGCTGCACGCTCTTCACTATCACCTAAAGTGTTTAGCTCTAAAGTGACGTGTTCAGTGATGCCGAGTTTTTCCCAAAGCATGGCAGATAGCATTAATACTTCTGCATCGATGTCAGCACTTGGTATGCCGTAAACTTCAACACCAAACTGATGGAATTGACGGTAACGACCTTTTTGTGGGCGTTCGTGACGGAACATCGGCCCCATATACCAAAGACGCTGTTCTTGGTTATACAGTAAACCATGTTCATTACCAGCACGCACAGTTGATGCGGTACCTTCAGGACGAAGTGTTAAACTATCGCCATTTCGGTCATCAAATGTGTACATCTCTTTTTCAACGATATCAGTAACTTCACCGATTGAGCGCTTAAAAAGATCGGTACTTTCTACGATAGGTGTACGAATTTCACTATAACCGTATGCACTCACTGTATCTCTAAGAACGGTTTCAAGTTTTTGCCATATAGGACTTTGGGTCGGCAGAATGTCATTCATTCCGCGGATCGCTTGGATCTGTTTTGCCACTATTCGACTCGCCAAATTTGCTATTTAAAAATAAAAAACGCCCTGCATTATAGGCGTTTCAATACTAAACGTAAAACGGGTTACTTAGTTACATCTTGCGCTGGAATTCGGCTCTCGCTCATCGCCACTTTAGCGCGAATTTTAGCTTCTAGCTGATCAACAATATTGTTATTGTCAAAACGCTCTTTCTGACGTACGCCATCTTTATAGTAACCACTCATGCGGTTACCACCGGTAAGGCCAATATCTGAGATAAGCGCCTCACCAGGACCATTTACCACACAGCCAATGATTGATACATCCATTGGTGTTACCACGTCTTCTAAGCGCTGCTCTAACTCATTAACGGTAGAGATTACATCGAACTCTTGTCGAGAGCACGACGGGCAAGCAATAAAGTTAATGCCACGAGAACGGATCCGCAATGACTTAAGAATATCAAAACCGACTTTAATCTCTTCAACCGGATCGGCAGCCAGTGAAATACGCAGCGTGTCGCCAATACCGTCAGCGAGTAACATACCCAAGCCAACAGCAGACTTAACCGAGCCAGCACGCGCACCACCCGCTTCAGTAATACCTAGATGAAGTGGTTGTACGATTTGCTTAGCCAGCAAACGGTACGATTCTACGGCTAAAAACACATCAGAGGCTTTAACGCTGACCTTAAACTGATCGAAATTAAGCCGGTCAAGAATATCAACATGGCGCATTGCTGACTCAAGCAATGCTTCAGGTGTTGGCTCTTTATATTTGTCCATTAGCTCTTTTTCTAATGAACCGCCATTAACACCAATACGAATAGGAATATTTTTATCGCGAGCACACTCAACAACACTGCGAATACGCTCTTCGTTACCGATGTTACCTGGGTTGATCCGCAAGCAATCAACACCGTATTCTGCCACTTTAAGTGCGATACGGTAATCAAAATGGATATCAGCCACTAAGGGTACATTAGTCTGCTGCTTTATCAGTTTAAACGCTTCTGCGGCATCCATTGTCGGCACGGATACGCGGACGATGTCGGCGCCGACGTTTTCTAGTGCTTTAATTTGTGCAACAGTTGCAGCAACATCAGTTGTGCGAGTGTTGGTCATTGACTGTACAGCAATAGGCGCGCCATCGCCGATCGGCACATCGCCTACATAAATACGGCTAGATTTGCGTCTAATTATTGGAGATTCGTTATACATCGTCTTTGTGCTCTGTCATTCGTTATTGTCCCGCAAGTGGCAAACTAAAACGTGCCACTTTTCCGCTGGGATATTGATCCAAGCTGACTTGAGTTCCATTCAGTTGGATATTCACAACTTGTGGTGCGCCTAATATCACGGCAAAAGGTTCTGCGCCGGTGACATTAATATCGCGACCCGATTTCTTTAAGCCATCAATAAGCGTGCTACCGTTAGCATCAGTAACCTTAATCCAGCAATCACCGCTCAGCGTTAACATTAACGTTGAAGTCACGGCATCACTGGTAGCATTGTCTTGGCTGTCGACCATTGAAGCGAGCAATTTCGCTGCAGATACCTGCGAGCTAGCTTCGGCAACTTGCGGCTCAGAGACAGGCTGTTCAGTAACGGAGTCTTCTGGCGTGACATTTGGGTTCGATGCAAGGTACTGCTCAGTACTGTTGTTATCCGTTACGTCGTCGCCAATGGTTTCGACAATACGCTCATCGAGGGGAATGTCATTTGATTGTGCTGCGATGGCTGTTTCACCATTGAGTAGAGACTCGTCATACATTGCATCTTCTGCAGAAGCGGCAACTTCCTCAACTGTCGGCTGAGAGTAATCAACGGTGGTCTCCATTGACGACTTTTGGAACCACCACAGCACCATTAACGCCAATAGAATAAATACGATAATGTAAGTTAACGCCATTAACCTACCGTCACGGGCCTGATGAGTCGTCTTTCGTGAAAAGCTTTGCATCGACGGCTGCGCATCATTAAGCAGTTGCTTATCTAGGCATGTTTGTACTTCGAACGGGTCAGCTTGCACAGCCCGCGCATAGTTCTTTACGTAGCCTCTAACATAGGTCGCCGCGCCAACTTCTAATAGATTATCGGCTTCTATCTCTCTAATAATAGCCGGGCGCAAATGCAATTGCGCTGCAATATCCTCTACCGAAGCCCCTTTGTTTTCGCGGGCTTTTTTTAGCAAAACGCCCAGTGTGAGCGTTGGCTCATCCACTAGGCTTTCAGTGTCTATGTTGGGCAGATCATTCTGTTCATTTTTCATTAATGCATATTAGCCCGATATTGCTTGGCTTGAGCCGAAGAGGGAAATTTCGCTAATAGTAAAATACCATATTTCCTAACCGCTTCTTGGTCATTCAAGCCTTGTTCAATTTCAATTCCTAGTGCCAAACTGATCGGAGATTCAACCGCTACCTTGTGGTAGTTTGATAAGCGAATTTTTGCTTCTCCGAATCGTCCAGCTTCAAGTTCCATTTCGGTTAACTCGATAAGCGACGTGCGTCTTCTAGGATCGTACTTAAGCGCCATAGTAAAATATTGTTGCGCCTTTTCTATTTGACCTGCTTTTCGGCTACAAATTCCCAAGTTTTCGTAAGTAGAAGCAGCTTGAGTGTATAGGGGACGTTCAACTGCTTTAAGAAACATCTCCTCAGACTCAGCATATTTACCTTGCTGACATAGGAAAGTACCGAAATTATTAAAGGCATCGCCACTAGCATCTCGAAGGCGAGTGGCATTGCGATAAGCCTGCTCAGTTTTTTCTAACTCACCCACTGAGCTGTAATAATAGGCAAAGGCTAAATGCACATCTTCCAGTTCAGGAGCAAATGCTAAGGCTCTGTCTAAGTTAGACTTAGCTTGCTCACTGTTGCCTTTTTGTAGATAGGTTAAGCCTAATTGCACCCGCTGGCGAGCGGCTGCAACCTTATCGACCTTACGTTCAGAGACCGGTGTATCTGTGCCCGTATAAGTATTTTGTGTCACGCAGCCCGAAAGCGCTGTCGCAGACAACAAAATAAGCAAGGGCAAGCTCACCTTTCTATGATTCATCGTTAAGCCTATCTACCAATAGATACAAAGAGTTAATCCATTGTGACCGAAATTTGGTTCTGTTGCATTTGTTTTTTCGCCAAACGCTTAGTTCTGTCGCGAATATCGCCAGCAAGTTGACCACAAGCAGCATCGATATCATCACCACGCGTCTTACGCACAATAACCGTTAAGCCGTATTCCATCAGTACTTTAGAAAAACGATCAATTCTTGAATTAGAAGAGCGACCATAAGGTGAGCCAGGATACGGATTAAACGGAATTAAATTCACTTTGCACGGCGTGTCTTTCATCAACTTAGCCAATTCATGGGCTTGGTCGGTACTGTCGTTGATATGATCTAGCATCACATACTCAACGGTCACACGGCCACGGTTAGCATTAGACTTAGCAATGTAGCGGCGTATTCCAGCAAGGAAATCCTCGAGCGGGTACTTTTTGTTCACTGGCACAAGAACATCACGCAGCTCATCATTGGGTGCATGAATACTTACTGCTAATGCTACATCTAGCGCATCACCTAAAATATCTAACGCAGGCACAACACCTGAAGTTGACACAGTGACTCGGCGCTTAGATAGACTAAAGCCGAAATCATCGAGCATGATGTCCATAGCAGGTATAACATTCTTAAGGTTTAGCAGTGGCTCGCCCATACCCATCATCACTACGTTGGTGATTGGACGCTCACCGGTATCTTTTACAAAACCAATAAAATCCGCGACCCGCCAAATTTGACCCACGATTTCAGACACGCTTAAGTTGCGGTTAAAGCCCTGAGCGCCGGTTGAACAAAAAGTACATTCCAGTGCGCAGCCCACCTGAGAAGATACACACAAAGTCGCGCGGTCATCTTCAGGAATATAAACAGTTTCAACTTCTTGGCCGTTACCCACGTCGATAGCAAACTTAATCGTGCCATCGGCTGACTTCTGATAACTGGCGATTTCAGGCGCAACAATTTCACATTTACGTGCTAATTTAGCGCGCAATGCTTTATTGATGTTGGTCATTTGTTCGAAGTCGCTAACACCAAAGTGATAAAGCCATTTCATCAACTGATCGGCACGGAACGGCTTTTCACCCATATCGGCGAATAACGCTCTCATCGACTTACGATCAAGATCCAATAAATTGATCTTCTTTTCACTCATTGTGTGTAACCTCAAAAACCTAAAACCTGCATGTGGGCGGCGAATTATACAGATCCTTGTAAAATAAGGCTAGCAACCTCGCTAGGCTTATTCGATGATGCTGATATTTCTTACATTAATTGTAACCGTTCATGAGTAAATCCAGCAGAGATTCGGCCTCTTCGCTGAAAATGGCCTAAAGACAGCAATAAAAAAGCAAAATTCGGCGCTAATAGCAATTGCCGCGAATTAAACCTGTGCTAGAATCCGCTCAGACTAATGTTGGTCTGTAATATGGAGGTGTAATTTCACCTTTATGATAACTCTTATCATTATAGTATTTGTCGCCATTGCTATCTCTTTTCTTTGTAGTGTGTTTGAAGCTGTTTTACTATCAGTCACACCCAGTTATATCGCCACGCTTGCCGCAACGAATCCCGCTGCCGCAGCTAGGTTAAATAAACAAAAAGAAAACGTTGAATCTCCACTCGTTTCTATCCTTACTTTAAATACCATCGCCCACACTGTTGGTGCTGCGGTTGCAGGTGCACAGGCTGCTAAAGTATTTGGTGATGAGATGCTAGGCGTATTTTCAGGTGTCCTTACTTTCCTTATTCTGTTTTTCTCAGAAATTATCCCTAAAACACTGGGTGCAAACTACTGGCGCTCACTCGCTCCAGCAGTTTCTATCGCATTAGTGTGGATGGAGCGCGCCACTAGGCCGCTTATCTGGATGTCTAAACAGGTCACACAGTTAATGGGTAAAGGTGATGAAGGCCAATACATTCGTCAAGAGATGAGTGCAATGGCTAAAATTGGTCGTGAATCTGGTGAGCTTGATGAGCAGGAGTCAAAAATTCTGACTCAAATGCTATCAGTTAAAGAGATGCCTGTTACTGCCATTATGACGCCTAGAACGGTGATGTTTAAGCTGCAGACCACCTTAACCCAAGGTGATTTCGCCGCTCAGTTTATGGCAAAACCATTTACCCGTATTCCGGTATATCAGGGTGAACCCGATAATATTATCGGTTACGTAAACCGTAACGACGTACTGCTGGCGGAGCGCAAAACACCAAAAGAGTCCATCGCGGTTTTGAAAAAGAACCTGCTGGTTATTCCTGAGACTGCAAAAATTTTGCCGCTGTTTGAATTAATGATTAAGCGTAATACCAAGATTGCGATGGTGGTTGATGAGTATGGATCTGGTGAAGGTATTGTCACCTTAGAAGATATTGTCGAGTCACTGTTGGGACTGGAAATTGTCGATTCAAACGATCCTGTCACAGATATGCAGCAATTAGCGCGTAAATTGTGGAGTCGCAGGATGCAGCATAAAGGCATTGTGCTCTCTGATGATGGCGAGTTTGATAATAAGCCCGAAAAGAGCTAGTTATTAATATATGCATAATATAAGGGGAGCTTAGCTCCCTTTTTTAGCTGCGAAAATCAGTATTTCACCCAGCAAAGTAAAAATGCTATAATTCTTGTTTGGTTCTGAGGATTGAAATGACGTCTACTTATACATTAAAGCTTGCCCACATCAACGACACACATTCTCATTTCGACGCTAATCGACTGCAGTTTACGATCACCGAGCAACAACAAGAACTCACGCTATATACCCATAGTGGTGGTTACGCACGTATCGGTTATCAACTCTCTCAGGCAAAGCTGTCAGCCAAAGCCAATCAACAATCTTTTCTATTCTTGCATGGCGGTGATAGCTTCCAAGGTACCCTTTATTTCAATGAATTTAAGGGTAAAGCCAATTCAGATCTGCTCAACCTATTAGAGCCTGATGCGATGGTGCTGGGTAATCATGAGATTGATGCTGGCAATGGTCCCGTTTTAGATTTCCTTAATGACATACAATTTCCGCTACTTGCTGGCAATATGGATTTGAGTCAAGAAGATCAACAAAAAGCCGCTAAACTCAGTGGTCACCATAACCTTTACGACTATGATACGAACAGTCAAACCGCAAAGTACCTATTAAAACCACTGCACGATAAGCAAGTGGCAATTGTGGGTATTACCCTTGATCAGATGAAAGAGATTGCTCGCCCTGACGAAGATACCCATTTCATTAATGCTATCGAAACCACTCGACGTACAATAGCAAAGCTACACGCTGAAGGGGTTTATCACATCATAGTGTTAAGCCATTTAGGGCTAGATCAAGACCGTGTGCTTGCAGACGAGGTCGATGGCATTAGTTTGATTGTTGGTGGTCACTCCCATACCCTTCAAGGTGATTTCCGCGACCTTGGTTTAAGCAATATTCCCTATGCTGAACAGGTAAACCACACACCTATTCTGCACGCAGGTAAATACGCTGAGACCATAGGAATATGTGATATTAGTTTTGATGAAGCAGGCCTAGTTACCGAGATCGGCGGTGGCAATTTCTTTATGCTTGATCAGCAATTCATTTTGCAGGCAAGTGACGGTGAAGTATGCGCTGAAAACTACCTAGCGATCCGCGCTAAGCTCGATGCAAATCCGGCTATCTTCTGGGATGGAGAAGACAGCCTTGTACAGCAAACTATTTTACAAAAATATCGCCCAAGTTTAGACGCACTCGATAACCAGATACTGAGCTTTGTGCCTAAAAATCTTGAACATACTCGGCTACCAAGTAAAGCACTGCCACATGGCAGTGAAATTGCGCCATGGGTCAGTCGCAGTATGTACCATGAAACAAAGGCCATTGGTATGCAGGTCGACTTTGCGCTGCACAATGCAGGCGGTGTCAGACAATCACTCAATAAAGGCCAGTTGAGCCTAGCAGAAGTGATTGGCCGTATCTTACCGTTCGAGCTGCCATTAGTGACCTACCAAATTCAAGGTCAGTATCTGTTCCAGATGCTTGAATCGGCCATCAATGCTGCAACCAATAACAGTGTGATTGGCACTGGTGCAGGCAGTTTCCCCTATACCTATGGGCTTAAGTATTTCTATGACGGTCGACAAGCTTTGGGGCAACGAATAGTCAAGCTTGAGATCATGCGTCCAGCTAATGGCCAACCGCTGTGGTTTGATATTGACCCTACACAGCATTATATCGGCGTGTCTTCAGCTTATACTGCATCAGGAAAAGAGGGTTACAGCCCAATTTTGCAATCCAATTGGCAGCACAGTGTCGATGAGTTAACGCTGCCAGAGGCCTTCATTCGCTTTATGAGCCGCACAAATACACTCAACGACATATTAGAACCTGAAGTGCATTATACCAGCCACAGAAGCTAAGCAAAGACCGCGACTGTAATAGAATCGACTCAATGACAAAAGCCTCCTATTTACTAGGGGGCTTTTTAGTTGTTAGCTATGGCGATGTATTTAGTATTTTTTGCATACTAAAATTAACCAGCACTTGATCGGCGCGTGAGTGTTCATTCTTCGATAGCACCTGATAGCCCTGTTTCTCAAAAAAGGGCTTAGCCAAATAAGATGCTTCAACCGTTAACGCTGAAATTTTCTGCACTATAGCGTACTGCTCTAAACATTGATAAAGCTGTGATGCAACGCCTTGTCCTACAAAGTCTGGATGAGTAAACAGACAATCAACTTCCGCAGATAATACCGATTCCCCGTCACTACCGAGAGTTTCTATTGTTGGTTTTAGGTTGATAAAGCCACTGATAATCCCCTCCTCTTCAGCAACCCAAGTGACTGTTGGCGCTAATCGAACTAACCATTCATCATCAGAGCGAAGCGCCGGAGACCAAGCAGCTCTTTCCGCTGCACTATAATGGCTTGCGGCAGCTTGAGTAATGCTCAGGTGAAACAGATTTGCCAACTGTGCTACATCTTGCTCTTTGAATAATCGAACGTTAAATCTTTTGCTCACTTTAGCTCGACTCCGATCCTATTAGCGACTTACTCATGAGAAAGCCCATTATAATCTGACCACGCTTCTCTTGGTAACTGCGATGCTGCTGTTTAAAGCCATGTGCCAGAAAAAGTGGTTTAGATAACTTTGACGCATCAACCGATAGACTATCGATATTAGCCGCTATAGCCCAAGCTTCGAGCTCTGTAAGGAGTGCTGTGGCAATCCCTTGATGTTGAAAGTCAGGGTGAACATAGAGGCTATCAATATAGCCACGGCTATGGAAATGTGTCTCAAGGTTTATCACCCCACAGCATAAAGCGACACCATCTAGGTCTTGGCCGCAGTCAATCATCAACCATGCTTTAGACCGAGTTAGCCTTTTATGCCAGTGATAGCCAGAACGCGGTGAGTATGACCAAGCTTGTTGTTCTGTTTTGGAATAAACATCGTCATCAATGGCATTAATAGCCAGATGGAAAAGTTGACTGACTTGAGTCGCATATTGTTTTTGGTAGGGAATTAATTTGAGCATGGTGACTAACATAACGAAACAATAGCGCTATTCTGCGCTAATTGCTGGCAAAAGAAAACGGCGTAGACTGAGTCTACACCGTTTTCTTTGCAGCTTGATTTTGATTGCCTAAGTCAGCAATCAATATCTGATCTACTTTTTGTCGATACGGCCAACAAACAATAGCTCATCAAAAGTGCGGTTTAATGTTTTGCTAGCAAAATCATTCATCCACATCTGCTCTTGAACGACTACAGTGTCACCTTTTTTAACTTCAACCTGAGGACCTGCAGCCCAGAATGTTTTGTCAGCTTCTTTAATCTGTACGTAGGTATAACCGCCGCCATTCATAGTGTCCATGACAGTACCTTCATGCATAACACCTGCAGCCCAAGCGCTAGACATACCAAGAGCAAGTGTTGCTGCAGCAGCCAATTTAACTAGTTTAGCTATCATCGGAAATTTCCTTTAAAAGTTATCAATCAAATATTTCAATTCAGATATATTAAAGCACGCAATAAAGCATAAATCTCTAATACTCGTCACTAATCATAATCAAATCATCAACTATTAGATCCAACTCTCATTCCAAAGGTAATTTCGCCCTAGCAAGGAACTTTCTAATAAGCCATGACTAATTATCAAGATCTAGCCTGCTTTACCTTATCAAGCAATGGTTGCAACATTCCTTCAAGGCCATTGAGCTTCACTTCATACATTAAAGCAAGTTGCTGGCCAAGCTTACCTTCAGGGAACCCTTTTGAATGAAACCACACGAGATAGGGTTCAGGGAGTTCGAGTAGATAGCGACCCGCATACTTTCCAAATGGCATCTTCTGACTTATCGCTTGTTGTAATAACTTCTCGTCCACTGTGCTATTCCCACACTTATCAAGGGTAACTGCTATATCGGCAAAGCCTAACATGAGCAAGGCTCCATTGGCGTAAATAATTTAGCCCAATAACATCATCAGCTTTGTCATTGGCTCAAAAGTACTAGCGCTTTTAACGCTGAGCACAAACAGTGATTCCATTGCGAAGCATGAAAAAGCAGAATTGGAGTGCGACAGTGCTATTTTTTAGCGAACTGACGCATAAAGTAACGGCGAGGCAAAGAATGAGCGAATGCATTTATCACAAACATTGTCGTTTCAACTGTTTAGGAGCCTACAAACATATATACCCAATTCGAATAAAAAAATATTTTTAACTCCACAGGGGAATATCAATCTAAAGGGTGATAAACATTTAGCCATGCGCGTTGCTAATCGTGGCCTAATTTGAGATAAATTAAAGACACATTATAAACCTAAGTATCTAATAAATTTAACAAACCAATTTAACCTAGCATTTAAAAGCGTAAAGCGTCAAAAAACCATCAAACATAGCGTTTGCGTCAAAAAAAGTTCGCCAGTCAATTGAAACAAAAACGTCAAAAATCATACAGTTGACCTTATAGCAATCCCTGCCTAAATTAATATCACAGCTGCTGCATTGGGCACATGAAGTCAATAGAAACTTCCCCAATAAAACCAGTACGCAAGCAACAGCTCAAGCTAATCAAACAGACACACCCAGATAAACAAACGCGTACTCGAGGACAAAGCATGATTATATTAGTAGGTGGTGAAAAAGGCGGCAGTGGTAAAAGCTGTTTAGCGCAAAACATAGCCGTATTTCTAACGGCAGAATGCCAAGCTTCTGTAATTATGGTTGACTGCGACCCTCAACGCACGACGTCAGATTGGATCCATGCCAGAAATAATAATTCTGATCTACCCAGTATTAATTGTGTGCAGTTATACGGCAAAATACGCAACGACCTGTTAAGCCTTGAACAGCATTACGACTATGTCATTGTCGATTGTGGCGGCCAAGATAACCTGGCTCTTCGCGCAACCATGTCTGTGGCCTCCCATGTATTAATGCCACTGAGACCTAAACGACGCGATCTAAAAACGGTCAGCCACATGGATGACATCGTCGCAACCTGCATGATGATAAACCCAAAAATGCGCGCCACCTTCGTTATCACTCAATGCCCGAGTTTACCTAATCAGGCAAATCGCATTTTCGAAGCAAAAGAAGTCTGTAAAACCTACGACATCAATGTACTTGATGCCATTACCTATAGCCGTAACATTTATGATGATAGTGAAGAGTCTGGCTTATCAGTGCTAGAGATAGAGCCAAAGGGTAAGGCAGCCAATGAGATCCGAGGTATCGCCACTGAAATGTTGCAAGTCGCGAACTCTACTGAGATCCGTAATCGCATTGCAGAGAAAAAGATGAAAAAGATGAGAGGTGAATATGGGTCTGACCGATCTCAAGAAAAACTCTACGCCGTCTAAATCGACTCATCAACAGATTCAGACAACTCAGCTGGCGTTAGACGATTTAATTGATGATTTCATTAATGATGCTAGTCGCTATGCGATTGGAGAGCAGCAACGCTCTCCGGTAACAAATAAAATCATTGAGTTAAATGTTAAAAAAAACCAGTTAGAGACAGGTTCAACGAGCCAAAGTGTACTGACTACGCATTCGAGCTCTGAAGAGATTTATGTTCAGCAGAACATTAAGAAAGTCATAAAAGGAGATGCACCGTTTAGAAAAGCCACTTTCACCCTTAGTGAATCGGCAATAGCTCACTTAGCAGCTTTAGCTGATGACGGCGATGTTGCCAAGTCAAAGTTGATACGCTTTTTAATTGAACACTATTTTAGTATGACACCACAAGAACGAAGAGAGATAGAGAAACGAATTATTGTTGAGTAGCCCTCCCAACTTAGCTGGCAGAATATGGAAAAGTCTTATCAAACGTTTTAACCATAGTTCTCAATTTAATCTGCCAGCAATTTTTTTCACCGTCACCAGCCCTTTTGCAAGAATCCAAATCTTCTAATATTAAGCCGCTATTGAAATTGAACGAACCTGTCCACATATCATTAACATCGTCCAATTAAAATACCAGCAGAGCGGTTGCTTTGTTAGGTAAAGGGGAGCTGATGCTCGCGATCATACTGATACTGCTCATTAGCTGTAGTGCTATTTTCTGGATAGCTAGCCGTAATTGGCGCGCAAACCTACGCAGAAAGAAGCTCACTCAACAGCCATTTCCAAACGCTTGGCGAGCCATTTTAAAGAAACGGATCCCGTTTTTCCGCTCCTTACCAGCCGACTTACAACTGCAACTGAAGAAGCATATACAAGTGTTTATTGCTGAAAAGCAGTTTGTTGGTTGCGATGGCCTAGTGATTGATGATGAAATTCGAGTCACCGTTGCCGCCCAAGCGTGTCTTTTGCTGCTAAATCGGAAAACCGATTACTACCCTCATTTAAAAGAGATCCTGGTCTACCCTTCTGTATTTATTGTTAGCAACGAACAACGCGACAGTAATGGTTTGGTCTCGGAGCGGCGTAGGGTGTTATCTGGCGAGTCTTGGCAGCATGGAAAAGTCATCTTATCGTGGCAAACGACTAAGGAGGGAGCTGCCACTCCCGATGACGGTAGTAATGTTGTTATTCACGAATTTGCTCATCAGCTTGATCAAGAGGACGGTAATGCTAATGGCGCGCCTATTCTCGGTCACAGTAAAGACTATGCATCTTGGTCAAACGTGATGATGCAGGAATACCAACAACTGGTACAGGCTAGCCAACATCAGCAGTATTCACTATTTAGCTATTATGGCGCGACTAACCCTGCTGAATTCTTTGCTGTAATAAGTGAAGTATTTTTTGAACAACCGCATGAATTCATTGCCCAGCACCCTGCCCTGTACCATGAGGTGAGTTCCTTCTACCAACTGGATCCCGTTAACTGGCATTGAAAGTAGAAACAATGCTAGCCTTGCTCATTAAATGATTAAGCTAATAAATAATAAAAAGAGAGCCTTATGCAAAGATTGAATCAACTAAAATCCACAACGTTCGCGCTGTTGTCAACGCTATTGTTATTTTGCAGTGTCGGGATTAACGCCCATGATACTGAACAAAGTAACGCTAAGCAGCAAGCTGCGACCTTACTCGATAACCTGAATACCTATTCGGCCAATGCTGATTGGGATAACTACTTTTCGCTGTATGCTGATAACGGCATATTTATCGGCACTGACGTCAATGAGCATTGGGATAAAGCCCAGTTTGAACAGTACGCTCGCCCAACAAAGGGCTGGCGCTATGATTTAACGAGCAGAAAGATGACCCAGCAGGGTGATGTCATCTGGTTTGACGAGATTTTACATAGCGAGTCTTACGGAGTGAGCCGAGGCACAGGCACCTTGATCAACACCGCTCAAGGGTGGAAAATTGCTCAGTATCATTTGAGCTTTCCTATACCTAATCAAATAGCTAAAGAGATCACCTCGCAGATAACTGCAGCCCAAGCCAAGTAATACTAAATGAGCGCTTTATAATAAAGCGCTCAACTGACTAGCACAGTTACTTCATACTGGTAGAGAAACAGACATTGGAAAGCTCTGCAAAATGGCTAAAACCTAAAAAGTCCTCTTCGCTTAAGCGCCGACCTGAGCTGTCTCTGTCGGCATATAGTACGCCAATAACGGTATGGTCCATTATCAAAGGCGCGACCATAAACCCTGTTGGGGAGACTAAGCTTCGCAGCGCATCATCCATGTAAAGCCGCCACTTAGCTGAATGCGGGTTATCAACAAACAGAGCGCTTTTGATTTGAATGGCCTCTTGGAACAAATTTTTTGTCCCACCAAGTTCAATGGAGAAATTGTTTTTCATATCAATAGCACCATCGCCCAACACAATACGTGGATGTAGCACTTTCCTATTGGGTGTTAACAGCAATACTGCGCAGCGATCGACACCAACGCCTTGCAGCACACCTTGAAGTGCTAGAGACAAGACCTGATTAAAATCAGATTTATTTAACGCGCACTGGGTTAATGCGCGAAGGCATCGCAACTGCTCTAAAGGATCTGAGCCTCTAATGACGGATTGCGGAGCTGGCTCGTCATGTTCAAGCAACAGATGTTTGGCATCTGGTAGAAAATCAATTAACACTTTTGCGCCGTATGCGTCAGCCATTAACTCCGTCGCCTTCTGGCAGCGGATCATACGCCCTTTAAGTTCATCCACCTCAATATCAAGAATATTGGCGGCTTGTTTTAACCTTTTTGAAAGTTCAAGCACCGATGGCGGCGTTTGCGACAGTAGATCACTAAGCTTGTTTGCCAGAAAAATGCTACGAATTTCAGGTGTTCTTTCATCAGGTTGGCTAAGAGACTTAAGCAAAATACTGCCCAGCCCCCAGTTGCGCGCGATACCTGCTGACAGTTGTTTAAAGCTCGTACCAAGCACTTCTCTAACCGCTTGTTCGCCTTCAGCTGATGATTCACATCGATTAAGCTTACTATCCAATACTAAGGTTTCAGCGCAACCTGTACTCCAAAAAGCACTTTCTCCCAAGTGATATAACAAAGAGGCAATAAAAACCTCTTCCTGTAGCTCTTCATCATGTCCATGCATCAGCATTCGAGTGAACATTGCAGCTTGAAAAGACTTTGCCATCAAACTCAGTAATCGTTTATAAACATCTTCTGAAAGCCCCTGCGACTCTAACAAGCTACTAAGCAATTTGGCGGTAATGCAGATATTTTTAATGGCATCAAAGCCTAACACCACAGCGGCTTTGCTCACCGTAGTCACCTGAGTGATCCCTTTACTGTATGTCACACTGTTCGCGACCCGCAAAATACGCGAGGTGAGTGCATTATCATGCATGACACTCTGGCCTAATATTGCTAGAGAGGAGACATCATCTTTGGCCAGTTTCTCTAATGTACTTACTGTAGAGCATAATGCGGGCATCTCTTGATCACTGATCCTGTGTGTCCAATAATCAGCCCCTCTCAATTTGCTTTCTTGTATGCTGTTCGCTTTCAATAAATGCTCTACTTATGACAGGATAAACCATCAAATTTGATTTGAAGATACCGCGCTTTATTATGGTTGTGATACGCGTTTATTTTTAAATAATAGTAAACTTAATTGTATACGCAATCACTCCAAAGTGCAGGTTCCTGAGCGTTTAGTCACCTATTTGGCGGGTATTTTTTGAGTGGTGCCTGTTAACTACCTATGGTGCATTACTAGAACAGCTAATCAGTGCAATAGTCAGATAGATTTACCGCGCTAAAGAGAAGGCAGCTTTGCTTGAGTTAATATTGAAAATAAGCGTGGAATGCATAATGATACCAATTCCATTAAAGATGTGATCAATTCAGAGCTTTCTCAGGGCTTTCAATTCAAGGCGCATTGTGGAAGAAATGGTTATTCCCTTTTAAGACAATACAACGCAGCAATGAATGTCCTGAGAAGCTCACTGCGTGCGGCTGATGTTTAAGGCGTGAGGAAATCCCTTAATACGG
>NZ_JBFRIY010000054.1:0-14738 GCF_041468565.1 Shewanella sp. 10N.286.54.B9 | reverse complement strand
TTATACTGATTGGTATTAGTTAATTTTCTGAGAATTAAGCGGGGATCTGTTCTTTAATAAAATCAACAAAGAAGGATTTTAGTGCCTGTTTGTTTTCTTCATCTAACGATTGCCCCTCTTTGTCAGACACTAAGAACACATTATCCACTTGTTCACCCACTGTGGTGATTTTTGCTGAATGGATATTAAGTTCAAAGCGCCTAAAACCACTACAAAAGTGGCTCATAAACTGTGGGTTATCTAGCGCTGTCACACTAATAAGCGTTCTATTCTTTTTACGAGAATGCAAAAACTCCACTTTAGGCTCACTGACAAAAGAGCCTAGATTACTGTTCTGGCGCTTCTTAGACAGTTTTCTGTTTTCAAACAGTACCTGCTTCAATTTCTGCTTAATACGTTCTCGTCGCCCTGCTGTTCTGATCGGATGATGGTCGTAGTCGAGGATCTTTAATGACTCCACCACATAACCATCTTTTGTTTTGGAGATATGAGCTTGCTGCACTGAGATCTGCAGTGAGGCCAAGGTATTAAACAGCGTTACAAACAGCCCTGGCTTATCCTTCATATACACAAACAGATCACTACTGCCTTTCGTGGTGTTCTCATCAAGCAGGATAAGTGCTCTATCGGCCGGATACTTAGTCATCGCCTGCGAGTAACGGGCGATTTCGCTAGGCTGGGCATTACTGAAAAACGACAAGGGTAGCCGCTTCCACAGTTGCTTAATCGCCTCAGGCGTTTCGCTGACTCCCATCAATTCTAATGCTTCGTTTTTGTGCTCACGAACGATGGTTCGCTGCTCTAACACATTCTCCAAACCATTTCGCAGCGCATAGCTTATCGACAGATACAGATCTCTAAGCAAAGTGGCTTTCCAGTTGGTCCACAGATCGTCATTCGTCGCCTTAATATCGGCAACCGTCAAACAATACAAAGCATCAAGCCGAGCTTTAGTGCCTATCGCTTTAGCGAGGTTTTTCACTTCTGAAGGATCATAGATATCGAGTCGCTGTGAAGAGAGCGACAGCAACAGGTGGTTTGCAACTAACCAGGCTATCACCTTCGCTTGCGACGGTTTTAATTCATGGAACTTAGCAAATTGCAGCGCATCTACCGCACCTAATTCACTATGATCACCACCGCGCCCTTTTGCTAAATCGTGGAACAGTGCCGCTAACAACAACACCTCTTTATTCTCTATCGACTTGTATACAGTCGCCGGTTGTACAAGCGATGGGTTATCAGGTTTGCCACTAAGCGCATATAAGTTTTTCAGCAGCTTATGGGTATGCTCATCAACGGGATAGACATGATAAAGGTCAAACTGCATCTGCCCACAGATCTCCCGCCACTGCGGTAGATAAGAGGCTAGAATACCGTGCTTGTGCATCAGTGACAGCGCTAGCCCCATCCCTTGTGGGTGCCTAAACAGTGCGAGGAACTCTTTGCGGCAACGGTGAAAGTCTTGCAAATCGCCCAATAAGCGGCGTCGAACCTGTCGGATCAGGCGTATGGTTTGCGGCGAAATACCATCTATATCTTTGGCATTCTCAGCAATATGAATAAACAGCGCGATAAGCTGTTTACGGTCAACAAAGACATCATCATGGCGCGCGTTTATCATGCGACCGTTGATCTCAAAATGTTGGTTTATCGGGGTGGATTTTTTATCGACCTGTACCAGTATTTCATCTTTAAAATACTGCAAAAGCATTTGATTTAATTCGCTAATACGCCTCATTGCTCGGTAAAGTTGGCGCATCATCTTTTCAATGGCAAGGTGACTATTATCACCAAAGCCCATCAAACTTGCCACATCGCTCTGTAGTGCAATTAAAAGTCGGTTTTCAGAGCGCTGCGCAGCAGCGTGCAATGCCCAGCGAACGCGCCAAATAAAGTGCTGTGATTCTAGTAGCTCTGCATGTTCGTCTGCGGTAAAGAAACCAAATCGTCTAAGGGCAGCCATATCTTGCGCGGCAAAGTATTTACGGGTAACCCAGATAAGCGTTTGAATATCCCGCATGCCGCCGGGGCTATTTTTAAGGTTAGGTTCTAAACTAAAAGCGCTGCCCTGAGCTTTTTGATGACGTTCATCCTGCTCGGTAAATTTCGCTTTAAAAAATGCTTCACTGCTCCAAAGATCATCGCCATATAATCGCCCTAAAACCTGCTTTGCATGAGCATCTGGACCGCTTAAATGACGAATTTCAAACAATGAGGTGGCAACGGTAATATCATCTTTACATGCCTTATCAGTCTCACTCAATGCTAAAACACTGTGGCCTAGCTCTAAACCTATATCCCACAGCTGGGTGAAAAACTGGCCGATGTGCTCCTCTTGCTCCGCTGTGAGCTTTTCATCAAACAATACACAAATATCGATATCGGAATGCAGATGTAGCGTTTGACGGCCATAACCACCTACGGCATTAAGGGAGATATTTTCATTATTGAGATCGGCGCAAGCCCAGAGGTGTTGCAAAAGGGAGTCGAAGAAATCAGCGCGAAGCTTTACAATTTCGTCGATAGCAACGTGGGTAAAGTTTTTATTGAAGTAATTGTCGGCATCTTGGATCACTTGCTTGTAATCAGTAATCGCCATTTTTGCATTGAATTGAGGTGATATATCAGAGTCTGACATGTTTCTCCTGTAGCTACTGCACTGAGTATAATTGCTCGCGTTATACTCATTAAACCGTTATGCAATGCCCTTAAAATGAACAAACAGGGTAGATGATCCCAACTGAAATTACAAACCATCAACAAATGGGCAATGACTTTCCACGGGGTAATATCACTATTAGTGAGGGTCGATCTATGATCAGCCACTGTGTTATTTGAAATTGCTGATTGCACAGCAATTAAAAGTGGCAATCGTACAGTAGCGAAAGGGAAACTGTACGATTGCACCGCATTGATTGAAATCAAATGCAGTGCTACAAGCTAGACATTATGCAGTAACGTCAGCGAAGAGTTGCTCCGCAAGCTGTTGCAGAGTCTCGGCCTCTGGGTGAGTATGAGCGAAAGTTCTTAAGCCATAAATACCCATGACTAAAAAGCGTGCTAAATGCTGGCTATCACGTTCGCGACTAAGCTCACCTTTGCTCTGCGCTAACGCAATCACATCGGCGATTCCCTGCTGCCAATTCGCTAAGTTCTCAGTAATGATTTTTTGCACATCTTCGTCTTGCTGCGCCATCTCATTCAGCGCTTTGGTCAGTAAACAGGCTCTTGCAGCCTCACAGCTAATGCACTCCTGCACTATGTTATCCAGATAAGCTTTTAGCTCGACAAGTACAGCGTGCTTACCTGAGAAGAACTGCTGAAATTCAGCGCTTCTATCGGTTTTATATTGCTCTAATGCTGCGATCAGTAGGCCACGTTTATTATCAAATGCGCAGTAGATAGAGCCAGGGTGCAGACCCGTGGCTTTGGTCAAATCTTGCATACTGGTCTTGCCATAACCTTTGTCCATAAAAGCGGTCATCGCAGATCTCAATACTTTTTCTCTATCAAATTCGGCATTGCGCATGCGGTCCGGGACTCCAAAGGCTAACTTAACTAAACGCGATAACTTGAGTGTACTTAATTTTGAATGTTTGTTCAAAATAATACTTGAATGATTATTCAAATAAGAATATCTTGAATGAACATTCAAGAAACGGAGATCACCATGACTGACAATCTATTTCAACCATTTGCACTCAACGACACACTTACCTTAGACAATCGCATTCTTATGGCGCCGTTAACTCGTTGTATGGCAGATGATGAACTAGTACCGACTCAGGCTATGGCTGATTACTATGCTCGCCGCGCAGAAGCAGGGCTTATCATCTCTGAAGCGGTGATTATTCGCCCCGATGGACAGGGCTATCCCAATACTCCCGGCTTATTTACCCCAGCACAAATCGATGGCTGGCGCACCGTTACCGATGCAGTACATCAAGCAGGCGGCAAGATATTTGCCCAACTGTGGCATACCGGCCGAGTTGCTCATCCATACTTTTTCGAAAAATCAGGTACCACTGACGTATTGGCTCCATCGGCGGTAGGTCTTGTCGGTAACCTTTCTAGAATGCGCGAGCTAAGCTACCAAGTGCCAAAGGCGGTAAGTCATGAAGAGATAGCGCAGTTAGTTGCCGATTACTCCCAGGCGGCAGCAAATGCAATCGATGCTGGCTTTGATGGCGTAGAGATCCATGGCGCTAACGGCTACCTTATCGATCAGTTCTTACATCACGATAGTAACCACCGCACTGATGCATATGGTCAAAGCCCTGAGAACATGGCGCGCTTTCCTCTGGCTGTGGTCGATGCTATCTGCGCCCGCATCGGCAAAGACCGAACCGCTCTGCGAGTTTCACCTGGAGCTTATTTTAATATGGCTAGCGACGATAGAGATCGCGCCGTATTTGACTATTTCTTAGCAGCGCTAGAGCAGCGTGATTTGGCCTTTTTGCATATCGGCATTTTTGACGATGCGATGCAGTTTGAATACCTTGGCGGCAGCGCTTCAAGCTATGTACGCAGTGTTTACAGTAAAACCTTAGTGGGAGTGGGCAGTTATAGCGCCGAAACCGGCAGCGCCGCAATGAGTAATAACCAATTTGACCTACTCGCTATTGGTAGACCGTTTATCGCTAACCCTGATTATGTTGCCAAAGTGAAGCAAGGACACGCATTAGTGTCATATTCAGATGAGATGCTAACCAGCTTGATCTAGCGCATCTAGACAAAAATCATCAATCCTGTGTCTTATCCTTTCTAGGTACTATTGAGACAGAAGAGGTTAACCCTAAGGTTAACCTCTTTTTTTATCTGTAAACGTACTTCAAGTTATTAACCGCGCTCGCTAATCGCCTTTGCCATGGCGGCATCCGCAATCTCTTCTAGCTTGAGCAAATCGATATCTTTATGGGCTTCACAAATAAACCAAGGCTCACGAGAGTCAGGTTCTAGCATAATACCGCTCTCAATCAGGTTCATCGCAAACTCAGTGTATAGCTCGCTATCCGTTTGCTTCCAGTCACGATAGTTTTGCGGCACTTGGCTGCCAAAATGGATACCAAACATCGCATCAGGGCCAGCAAACTTATGCTCGATGCCGTGCTTACTAAATACCCGTGACAATAGTTGCTGAATATCTGCCCCCGCTTTATTGATGCAGGCATAGGCATCGCTTTCATTCAAAATAGTCAGTGTGGCTTTGGCTGCACTAAGCGCAATCATATTGGCAGTATAAGTACCACCATGGGTAACACCTTTCTTGCTAAAGCTAATCACATCCATCACATCGGCTCGACCACCAAAAGCGGCAACAGGGTAACCATTACCCATTGCTTTTGCGTAGGTAGTTAAGTCAGCATGGATACCGTATAACTCTTGCGCGCCACCTTTTGCAACACGAAAGCCTGTTTTAACTTCATCCATGATTAACAAGCTGCCATTAGCATCACAGATGTCACGTAACTTCTGCATGTACTCTTGGCTAGAAGCGATACTGCCACAGTTACCCAAGATTGGTTCAATGACGATAGCAGCAATGTCTTCACCGACGCGGGCAAAAACGTCATCAATAGCAGCAAAGTCATTTAGCGGTACCGTTTCTAAATGCTCACGGCTCGCCTCAGGAATTCCGCCGCCAAAAGAGGCAATCTTAGGTGCAGCTTCGGTAGTGTTATCCCAGTTATCAACGTCTGACTTCCACATCATCTCGTCGTATAGGCCATGAAAGCCACCTTCTACAACAACGATTTTGTTACGACCAGTAAAGCCACGAGCGGTGCGCACGGCGCCAATTACTGCTTCGGTGCCAGAGTTAGCAAAGCGCATCTTTTCTATATTTGGGCACATCAACTTAATCAGTTCGACCACTTGTGAGTCTAAATCGGTTGAGAAACCAGAAATGGTGCCACGTTCAGTTATCGCCGCAACAACCTGTTGATCGACACGGCTATCACGGTAACCCAAAATGATTGGACCATAAGCGAGACGAAAATCAATAAACTGCTGATCATCAGCGTCTGTAATGGTGCAGCCCAAGCTACTTTTCACAAATACAGTGTTGTCTTCGCCCCAGTAGCGATAGCTATCAGCAACCCCTAAAGGCATGTTGTTATGGGCTTGCTTAAGCAGTGCATTGGTCGCAGGTTTATTGATTTGGCTCATCTTGTCAGTCTTAATATGAAATTATCTGGCGCGTATGATACAGATCACATTAGAGATTGACTAGAACAAGCGACATATCTACAAATAGGACGCTATAACAAGGTTAGTTATCTTTAAACTTGCAGCCTTAGCAACTACACATAATCGCTTCATTTCATTACTCTAACGGGGTGACCCCTGAATATTTAACGCCAGATAACTCAGCCATCGTCTTATGCCAGCTAGCTAGATCATTTCGATTAAACTGTGCTAATGAATCATGGCCGCAAGCTCTCGCCATTACAGACATCAACTCTGTCGACGCTTCAAAAAAGTTCTGCAACTGAGCCGCTGACTTTTCAACATTTAACCGTTGACGCAGATCTTTTCTTTGAGTAGCAATTCCAGCGGGGCAATTATTGGTATTACACATACGCGCTGCAACGCAGCCAATTGATTGCATAGCACTGTTCGACACCGCAACGCCGTCAGCGCCTAGCGCAAGCGCTTTAACAAAGTCGATGGGGACTCGCAGCCCGCCTGTAATAATCAAGGTGACTCTGTCACTCGCTCCTTGCTGGTCGAGATACTTTCGCGCTCTTGCCAAGGCAGGGATCGTCGGTACACTAATATGATCTCTAAACATCTCTGGCGCCGCGCCAGTACCACCACCGCGGCCATCTAAAATAATGTAATCCGCGCTGGCATCAAGTGCGAACTGAATATCAGCTTCAATATGGTTGGCACTGAGTTTAAACCCTATCGGGATCCCGCCGGTTACATCACGGACACGGTCAGCAAAACGTTTAAAGTCAGCCACCGATACTAGCTCTTTAAAAGTTGGCGGTGATATAGCGTTAGTGCCTGCCTCTATACCTCGCACCTCGGAGATCTTACCAACATTCTTATTGCCAGGTAGATGGCCTCCGGTACCGGTTTTAGCTCCTTGTCCGCCTTTAAAGTGAAATGCCTGCACATTCCTGAGTTTAGCTTCATCATAACCAAACTCCGCGCTCGCCAGTTCATAGAAATAGCGTGAATTAGCAGCTTGTTCTTCAGGCAACATGCCACCTTCGCCGGAGCAAATTCCAGTGCCAGCAAGCTCCGCGCCCTTGGCTAACGCGATTTTGGCCTCCTCGGAAAGTGAACCGTAACTCATGTCTGATACGAACAGTGGAATACTCAACTTGAGCGGCTTTCTGGCTTTGGGACCGATCACTAACTCTGTTGTAACCGCAACATCTTCCATCAAAGGTTTACGCGCCATCTGTGCAGCCATTATCTGTAACTCATCCCAATGGGGTAGCTTATAACGAGGCACGCCCATCGATGTCATCGGCCCATGATGCCCCATTTTAGACAAGCCATCTCGTGCCAGTTGATGGATAAACTCAACAGTAGGCTCCTCCTTGGTTGCTGTCGCGACAGGGGTAGCTGCAGCTTGGATCTGCACACCCGGTCCCTCTTGCCCTATTTGATCTTGACTAAATTTCTGGTGAGTGCCGTCGCAATAAGGGCTATTGGCCGTATGCTTACACTGGCACAAATAGGCATCCCCGCTTTGCTCAGCAGTAAACGCTTTTGGAGTAAACTCTGTGCCAGCATGGGAGCCATCGCAAAAAGGCTGGCTTTTCGAACGACCACACGTACAAAAGTAATACTCATCACCCTTGTTAAGGCTGACTTTTTTCGGGGCTATTGCTGCCACAATTGGGTTTGCCATTGCTATTCCTTTATGATTTTATTCGACTTGCGTTCCAATAAAATAAGCATAGGCAAAATTATGTATTTGGCGCATAAAAAAGGCTTGCTAGCATTATGCTAGCAAGCCTTATGATTTCAGCTAACGGTTAAGCGTCAGATAACGAGTCAAATAATTGATTAAACTTGTCTAAACCTTCATAAATCAGCTCATCAGATATGGTTAACGCAGGTAAAAATCGGATGACATTACCGTAAAAGCCACAAGCCAACAGAATAAGCCCATGCTTGGCCGCATTGGCGATAATCGCTTGAGTCAACGCTGTATTAGGTTGCTCACTATCCCCCTCACTGACGAGCTCTATAGCGATCATTGCACCTTGATTTCTAACTTCTGCAATCACCTTAGGGTAACGAGATTGCAGCAGAGTCAGCTGCTCATTAAAGATTTGACCTATCTGGTCTGCACGTTTAACTAATCCCTGCTCTTTAATCACTTCAAGCACAGCAAGGGCTGCCACGCAACCTACTGGCGAGCCACCATAAGTACCGCCAAGGCCACCGGGCAGCGGCGCATCCATGATGTCACTTTTCCCCACCACTGCCGCGATAGGAAATCCACCAGCGATCCCTTTAGCCATGGTGATGAGATCAGGCTCTACTGCGGCATGCTCAAAACTAAACATCTTGCCAGTACGGCCAAAGCCAGTCTGGATCTCATCAGCAATCAGCACAATACCGTGCGTATCACACAGTGCTCGTAGCGCTTGCAAGAACTCCGCTGGTGCAGCGTAAAAACCGCCTTCTCCCTGCACAGGTTCGACAATAATGGCTGCAACATCCGTGGGTGCTATATCCACTTTAAACAGGTTCTCGAGTGCTTTCAGCGATGCTTTCACTGATACATTGTGTAGCTCAGTTGGAAAGGGTGCGTGATAGATGTCACCGGGGAACGGGCCAAATAAGTGTTTATAAGGGCTAATTTTTCCCGTCAAAGCCATGGTCAGATTAGTTCGACCATGAAAACCACCGTTAAATGCAATCACTCCACGGCGACCAGTATGAGCTCGCGCTATTTTAACGCAGTTCTCAACCGCCTCGGCGCCCGTAGTAACGAAAATGGCTTTTTTGTCACTATCGCCAGGAGCAAGTTCGGTCAATTTTTCTGCCAGTTCAACTGCGGACTCATAAGGGTTCACCATCACGCAGGAGTGGCTAAACTTATCGAGTTGCTCTTTAACCGCTGCCACCACTTTAGGGTGGCTATGGCCGGTATTACATACCGCGATACCCGTGCCGAAGTCGATATAACGATTGCCATCTACATCCCAAAGCTCGGCGTTATCGGCTCTATCGACATATACCGGATACACATTGCCTTGACCGCGAGCGATCACCTTAACCTTTCTCTCTTGTAAGCTGATGTTTGTCATTATTCTTGTCCTATTTAATACGGCTGGGCTATTAAGCTAGCCCTTAGCGATCGAGGCCACCCATGCACAGGTACTTAATCTCCATATAATCATCTAGTCCATACTTAGAGCCTTCTCGGCCATTACCCGATTGCTTCACTCCGCCAAATGGCGCAGCCGCATTTGAGATAATGCCTTCGTTGACCCCTACCATGCCGTATTCCAGCCCTTCGCCGACCCGCCACACACGGCCAATATCACGAGAGTAAAAGTACGCCGCTAAGCCGTACTCGGTGTCATTAGCCAGTGCCAGAGCTTGCTCCTCTGTTTCGAAACTGATGATCGGCGCTACCGGTCCAAAAATCTCATTGCGAGCCAGTGGCATATCATTAGTCACACCCGTGACTATGGTAGGCTCATAAAAGTGACTACCAGCACGACTAACCTTACCGCCACTGAGCAAACTCGCCCCAGCCGCCAGTGTGTCTTGCACCAACTTATCGACGCCAGCGACAGCCTGAACGCTGATCATCGGGCCAACATTGACTCCATCGGTAAAACCATCACCGACCTGCAATGCAGCAACAGCAGTGGCAAACTTATCAGTAAACTCTTGAGCAATTCCCTGCTGCACCAAAATACGGTTAGTACAAACACAAGTTTGACCCGCATTACGATACTTTGAGATAACCGCGCCCTGCACCGCAGCATCAATATCCGCGTCATCAAACACGATGAAAGGTGCATTACCGCCAAGTTCCATTGATATTTTTTTCACACTACTAGCGGTTTGTGTCATTAATATTTTGCCCACAGCCGTAGAGCCAGTGAAGGTAAACTTGGCAACATCTGGGTGCTCGGTCAGTACTTTGCCCATGCCAACCGCATCTTCACCCACCACCACATTTAACACACCAGCAGGGACACCGGCTCGCGCTGCAAGCTCGGCCATCGCTAACGCTGAAAGTGGGGTTAACGGAGATGGACGAACCACAAAAGTACAACCCGCAGCTAACGCCGCAGCGGCTTTACGAGCAATCATGGCATTAGGGAAGTTCCACGGAGTGATTGATGCAACGACGCCAACAGGTTGCTTAATCACTACAATACGCTTATCAGCAGCGGGGGCAGGAATGGTATCGCCATATACTCGCTTACCTTCCTCGGCAAACCAATCAATAAAGGCGGCGCCATAGGCAATCTCACCTTTTGCTTCAGCCAACGGTTTACCCTGTTCGAGCGTTAAAATTCGAGCTAAATCATCTTGGCTTGCCATCATTAGCTCAAACCAACGGCGCATAATTGCGGCGCGCTCGTTAGCCGAGCGTTTTGACCAAGCGGGTAAAGCACGCTTAGCGGCAATAATTGCAGCTTCTGTTTCAGCAGTACCCGCGTTAGCTACCTGCGCGACAACTTGGTCATTGGCGGGATTAATCACATCAAAGCGCGCTTGCCCTTCACTCCATTGACCGTCAATGTAAGAACCCAGCTTCACTAATCCTGAATCATTCACTTGTTGCATAATTACTCCAGCGCGTCATTGCATCTAATGATGGAACCCGTTTCTTGGCAAAGCGAAAACAGGCTTGTAAAAATTCATATTGCTATTGAATCGTAAAAGTAACTCGGGTTAAATACAAAACAATAAACCTTATGTTTTACAGCGGTAAAACTATATAGCTAAGTGGAAGCTGACAAGATGATAAAAACGACTAGCAAAAGCTCTATCATCCCCAAAGCAGTGACTGAATATGATCTACGTTTACTGCGGATCTTTCGCACCGTTGTTGAAAATGGCGGCTTCTCCGCATCAGAGACTGAGCTGGGTGTCACCCGCTCTACCATTAGCGTACATATGTCTAATCTAGAAAGCCGCATGAAATTAAAGCTGTGCAGCCGTGGCCGAGGAGGATTTGCACTGACCGAAGATGGACAAGCGGTTTACCATGCTTGCATTGAGCTATTTGAATCACTCAACGATTTTTCAAGACTGGTTAATAACTTAGGTGAAGAGTTAAGCGGTGAACTTATTATACTTTGTGCCGATCAGCTCGATACTCGCATGCAATTAAAACTGGCTCAAGTGATTGAAAAAGTACACCGTACTCAGCCACAACTGCACCTAGTTCTCGATAATGAAGCCCTTAAACATATCGAAAAATGCTTACTTAAAGAGAAAGCGCATATCGGCCTGCTACCAAGTTATCAGCAGGTTGAAGGGCTCGATTATCAAACCATTTACAATGAACCCATCTACCTTTGTTGCGGCCATTCACACCCCTTTTTCACCCTCAAAGATACAGAGATAAGTGCCGAGATGCTTGCTCAAGTGCCAGCAGTTCATCCTGGAGTAGATATTGATATTGATGGCAGGGAGCAATTAAAACGCTTAAATCTCTCCGCTAAGGCTTATCAGTTTGATACCCGTAAAACCTTAATTCTATCGGGATGTTATATTGGATATCTCCCTCTTAGCTATATCCAGCAGGAATTGGCGTCTAAGCAGCTAAAAATTATTCATCAACACAGTGCCAGTTATCAATTTAATCTGTCGATGGTATGTAAACATAATCCACGAGAAACCAGCAAAGTTGAACTACTTAAAAGCATCTTTAACGAGGTATTTAGTCAATAGCGGTGGCGATTTAGAGGGTGGTAGCGAGGATGCCGTAAGCGGCTAAATAGAGATAGAGATTAAGCGGGAGCACATGCTCCCACTTACATGGTACAAACTTGACTAGCTAATAAGTTGCTCAGGCACCTGATAGCTAATATGTTGATGGAACCTCACGATAAGGTCATCACGAGTTCGGTCTAATTCTAGCTCAGAGGTTAAGCGCTTAAGAGCTTCTTCAACGCGATTCAGATAACGACCAAGTGCGCCATCTTTTGTATCTTGTGCACCAGCTGCAATGGTAAAGCTCACCATCTCAACTAAGCGGCTGCCATCCCAGTGGCGAATAAACTGCTGCTCTTCAATATTGGGATCAAAACCAAGCATTTGCACCTCGTCGGTTCCGTCAACTTGATCATACTTACTATTGCGTACCAAAGGAGTCAGACCATTAGCCACCATAGCAACACGATTCAATTTCTTGGCCGCTGTTGCTTGTACAAAGGCATCTTCAAGCTTTTGGTATAAAGGCGTGAACTCATCAGCCCCTTCAGCCAATGTTGCTTGCTTTAACTTACGACTTAACGGCAGTTTGACTGTGACATAGCACAATGAGCCATGGCCTTCAGGCACAGGACAACTTCTTGCCGCGTATCGATTGCTAATCGATCGTAATTTGTAACCGTAGGTCGCTTTATTACCTTTAGCCGCCGCAAACAGATCATAAGACAGATGTTGGTGATCACGAATTTTAATCGTCAGATCTTTCTCTGGTAACTGCGGCACCAACTTGCCAAGGAAAGCTTGTACCTTGATATGGAAGCTTGCTGAGTTTGCACGAATATCTTCACCCGTCGCTAAAAATACGATGCGGATCTTGCGCGCCTTGTAATCATCTTGGCTATGCAAGCTTTGCGCTTCATGATATTCGGGGTTGTAGAAGAAGACAATCTGTTCGGCGGTAGGGAAACAATAGGCTTCGGTATGAAAACGAACTACAGGTAACTTATCGTTGGTGATCACATGAACATTATATAGCTCTGATTGTTCTGCAAGCTTGAAGATGTTACGGCTTAGCCTTTGATAGCACGTTTTGTAATCGGGGAAATGAGCTAACAAGGCATCTGTGACTTTAATTTCTGCCGTGATGTATTGATTACTGCGAACGTCCTTGGGAATGTACACTTTTTGCTGATGGCTAAGGGACATAAATACTCCTTGGGGATAAGTTAACCATGCATAATTCGATGCTAATGGTAGCGATAAACGATAATAAGAATGCTGCGGTAGACCACACTTTTACCTGCTAGTAACACAATACGCCTCGAATATGATTTATTTCTTAAATTCACAATACAAATTGCTTACATTGAAAGATGAAACAGAATTCATTAAGTGCTGACTTGGGAAGAGTTTATCAGTCGTCACTTTTTGGCGACTGATTACTGAGGATAGGTTACTGTCTAAATAGAATGACCACTGTGATCTTCACTATTGTGCTTAGACTTCACGGTTTTTTTTAACTGCAACATAAACGTTTTAAAGTGCGGCATAAAATCGATAAACAATGGATGCTTGCGCTGTTCTACCATCATTGGTCCTAATAAACGCAATGCAATCGCTAACCTAACAGCCAATGAGGGCTGCAATCCGCTACCACGTTTTAAGTTCTCCACCAGTTGGAAAAGATCTTCTCTATCTTGCAGTTCAAGCTCAATCGTTCTACCAAGGTTGTCGGTGTCAGAAGTCACCTCCTCAACGGGTGCCTTTGTTAGCACTCATGAGCATTATCCTTTTAGCTTAGTGTGCTAGGGCAACAAACGGAGCACAGTTATTGTTACGGTTTAACTCTTTTAAGCGGAATATCACCGCTAATGATCGTCGCTTTATCTCCAGTTACACTGACCAGTTTTGCCTCAATGTGCATCGACATAGGAAACTCACTATCAGGTTGTTTGATGATCACTTCAGCGTAGGTACGATAACGGTTGGATAGAAAATAATAGCTGTCGTTCCAAATGCAGTCGAAGTAAAAATTCGGCTCACTGAGGTTAATATTTTCAAGTCGGTTATTTGAATGGCGTAAATAATTATCGGTTGTGATGATACTGCACACGTCATCGCTAGAGCCGTTGCTGAACTTAAAGCTCAGTGCCGGTTTATCCGCCAAGGTCGCCTCTTCGCCCCCCAAATAGCGATTAAGTTGGATGATGATATTACTATCATAGACGCTCCCTTTTGCTTTTAACTCCGGGGTCGCCGCTGTTTGAGTAGTTACAATACTGGTTAAACCTATAACGGTCGTCATATAGCTGACCAAGATTTGCCTAGACATATTGCCTCTCCGCCGCGGATAATGATTAAGTTTACTCCTTAACCGCTTCATTGCGCAGATTATTTTGCAAAGATAAACTGCAGCCATCTATCGATAAAGAGGATAACGGCTTATCAGGCTTGGCATAACTCAACCTATCTAACCTTGTGGTCTGGTGGTAACTATCGAGTCCTGAAATAGCAACACAATCTAAAGATTCAATGTCCAAATAGCCATCAGCTTTCACACACTCAGGCTCCACAATAATATGTGCAACTTCGCCAATAACTAACACTGTTCCATTTGTAGTGGTACGGTGAATTTGGCCACCTAGTTAGAGGTGATATCATCACCTCGTAAGTTAACAGGTGACACTATGAAGAAACGTACAAGAAGACTGTTTAGTGCAGAATTTAAACTCGAATCTGCACAACTAGTACTAGACCAGAATTACTCAATTGTTGAAGCGGCTCAAGCCATGAATGTGGGTAAATCAACTATGGATAAGTGGGTTCGGCAATTAAGAGAAGAGCGACAAGGTAAGCAA
>NZ_JBFRIY010000053.1:0-12232 GCF_041468565.1 Shewanella sp. 10N.286.54.B9 | reverse complement strand
GCTTGTCTCGATAAATCAAACTGCCGACTTGCAGTGGCTAGCTTTACTGTGCCTTTTTCTTTGGCAATCCAGAGCGCTCGGCTAAGTACTTTTTTTCTAAATCGATACCATATTCATTCTTTAACAGTTCAACCATATCGCCATAAATCATGTTCTTCATTTCTAGATTAGAAACTTGTTTCTCTAGGCGTTTGATTTTCTGGGCTGGCGTTTCTTTAGATTTGGACATAAGAGAGTGCTCAATAGGCTGCGTCCAGTCTAATCTACCATGCTTTCTTAGCCATGTAAGGACGGTACTTCGACCTTGGATCCCGTAGTGGTTTTGAGCTTGTTTATAAGTTAGCTCGCCTTTTTCTACCAGGCTAACGACTGCTAATTTAAAGCCTAATGTGTAATCACGTTGTGTACGTTTATTGCTGATTGAACTTGAAGGTTTCATAGATAAGTCTCCAAAGTGTCAACTTATCTCAGGACGGGACACATTAATTAACACTTAAACCAGCAACTTATTTGCTGGCTTTTTTATTTTTAATGTTGCGATATGAGCCTACATACTACAAGCTAATCTAGTCCTGCCTAAATTGAATTAAACTATCCTCAGTCTTCAGTTAGAGTTATCTAATGCCATTCATATTTTTATTCACTCGAAAGTGCTGCAAGTATCATGTTGCTGTTTTGTGTGGTTAAACTGCTTTTTTGATAAGGATATTATGAAGCATGAAATCTATATTTTCCCTACTATTAATCTCTTTTTGCTTAAGCGGTTATGCTTACAGCGATGACTTTAATTTGGACTTTGAAAAAGTAAAAAATAACAAACCCGTTGGCTGGGTGGCATACGGCACTGATGACAAACAAATCTCAGTTGACCAAACGACTGTGCAGCAAGGTAAATACTCGCTAAAAATGACTAACTCCTCTGGTACATCAAAAAAACAAAATTGGAGTGTTCGACTGCCAGCAAAATACCAAGGGGAAAAAATAAGCTTAAGTGGTTATATAAAGGCTGATAACGTTCGCAATGGTGTAGCTGGTTTTGCAATGAGCATATCGCCATCAATCGCTTATGATGCAATGCAGGGTAGGGAAATTAGCGGTACAACAGATTGGCAACAGTACAGAATTGAATTGGATTTACAGTCAGCAAGGGCAAAAGAGATTATTTTTTCTGTCTTTTTAACTGGTACAGGAACGATTTGGGTTGATAACTTACAGTTGTTGATTGACGGTAAGCCTATCGAAACTGCACCTTTAAGAGAGTTATCCTTAGCTGAACAAGATAAAGAATTTGATAAAGGTTCAAATATAAACTTAACAGCGCTGACTGAGCAGCAGGTGGATAATCTTACTTTGCTGGGTAAAGTATGGGGTTTTCTTAAGTATCATCATCCTGAAATTGCGAAGGGTAATTACAACTGGGACTATGAGTTATTGCGTTTCTTACCAAAGTATCAGCAAGCCACATCAGTTCTAGCGCGAGATCAGCTGCTATTAAACTGGATCAATGACCTAGGGACTGTGTTGCCTTGCGAAACTTGTAAGCCGACGGCAAGCGATGCTTATGTTAAGCCAGACTTCAATTGGATAAACGCTCATCAGTTATCAAGCGAGCTGCAGCAAAAGCTGCAATTTGTCTATAACAACCGCCACCAAGGAGATCATTACTACATTGGCTCTGTTGAAGGTGTCGGTAACCCTATTTTTCGCAATGAGGCAAGCTATGCCAACATGCCTTTTCCTGATGACGGTTTTAGATTACTAGCACTGTATCGCTACTGGAATATAATTCATTATTATAACCCCAATAAACACCTTACAGACAAAGATTGGAGAGCGGTATTAAAGCAATATATTCCCGTTTTTGTTGCTGCAACTAGTGAGCTTGAATATGAGCAAGCAATGTTAAAATTAGTCTATGATGTGCAAGATAGTCATGCCAAAATTGATGGTGGACACAATGCCTATCAAGAGCTTTTAGGTCATAACCGAACAGCGGTCATCACCGAGTTTATTGAGAGCCAGTTAGTGGTTACGGGATACTATAATTTAGATTTAAAACAAGCATCCGGGCTCGAAATCGGTGATGTGATAACATCAATTAATGGCGTCAAAGTTAGCGATTTAGTTGAGCAGTACCGACCCTTAACTCCTGCTTCAAACAATCCGGTACAGCTGCGATTCATTAGTTGGGATCTGTTACGTTCAGATAAAAGCTCCGTTAAAATTAGCTATCGCTCTGGATCCTCTGCGGGGGAAAGACTGTTACCGCTCTATGGCAGAAAGCAATTAAAATTAGGTGAATACTTCAGAGAAAGGCGTAAAGCTTTGAGCTTAAAAAGTATCGATGGCGATATTGGTTACGTAATGCTAGCAAGTATTGTTAAATCTGATATCAAAAAGATTGCTGAAGAGTTTAAAGATAAAAAAGGCATAATTGTTGATATCAGAGGCTATCCAAACACCTTTATAACGTATCAATTGGTTGAAATATTCACCAGAAAAGCCACTCCTTGGGTGCGGTTCAGTGCTATGAACCCCAATAATCCAGGAGAATTTAATGTCGGCGAGTCATTAAAAACGGTAGGCAATGAAGACAGTTACCAAGGCAAGCTGGTGGTATTAGTGAATGAAAAGTCACTGAGTCAAGCTGAGTTCACCGCTATGGCATTAAGAGCGGGTGATAATACCACTATAATAGGCAGTACCACTGCAGGCGCCGATGGTGATGTATCACCTATCTACTTACCGGGTAATATTAGCACTCGATTGTCAGGCATAGGGATTTACTACCCAGATGGCTCAGAAACCCAAAGAGTGGGGATCGTGCCGGATATAGAAGTGCTGCCCACGATTGCGGGAGTAAGGGCTGGCAGAGATGAGTTGCTAGAAAAGGCGATAGAAATAATACGCTTATAACGTCTTTACAAGTTATTACAGCCCTGTCGAAGCAAGCTGTTTTCTGTAGGAGAACAGCTTGCAATAAGCTTTCCAGAATAGTTTATATTTGCTCAAGGTATTGGACAGTATCGAATATTTGTTTGATATTATTGGCGCTAAATTTAGCGGTGCAGCAGTGGCCGTTTTGGCTAGCGTAGCGCTGCACAGATTGATTCAGTTGCTCTAATGTAAGCTGCGCATAAGTGCGTTGAAGCTGTGGTAGCGATGATGTTGATTCCGCAGTAATCAAATAGCTGCTAGCGTCATAATCGATAATAACACTGTCTTGTAGCACACCGAGCATGGCAGTTTGTTCACACCAATCCGTTAGCGATTCAATGCGTAGTAGATCATCGCTACCTTTTTGCAGCAGTATAATGGGCCAGCGAAGCTGCGCTAATTGCATCGTCATTGATTGTCCTTTTGTCGTATCTTGTTAGCAATCTTAACTGGTTATTGCAATACTACACCTATTAACGCTCAAGCCCAGTGAACTAGTCCTAGAGCTAAAGTGTCGGCAAGCATGGTAAATATTGATTGAGTCTAATTTACTCAGCGTCGGTTGTTTCGAGAATAATTTGTTCTTTACGATCAGCCAGCATGATAATGGTGCTGGCATTATTGGTGATGAGGTTATCGAAATGAGTATTCATTTCCTGAATCGATTCAAGGTAGTCGGGATCGGTGGCTTCTTTCTTCTGCCAGTATCGATTGCGTTCTAATTTCTGTAGTTCGCTTGCGCGTAATATTTCAAAGTAGCTGTTTTCTTGCTTTAAGCGATACACTTCACTGTCTAATAATTGCAGCAAACGCTCTTTAGAAATAGTTTGTTTTTGCAACAGGGCTTGCAGCGGGTCGATAGTGGTGCTGCGCTTATCTGAATCTGTTTCGGTGGTGATCCCCAACTGATACTCAATTTTATGCTGACGGTACTCTTTAGGGCAGGAGTGCTGGCTAAAGACGATCTTGTCATCTTTAATGCACTTAAAAATACTGCTTGCTACAGCGGAACCACTAAACATTAAGCAAAGTATTGAGAGTATGACTTTCGTCATTGGGTTAAATATCCTTTTAGCCACAGATTCCATTACCAATCTCATCCATATTCCGTGAGCACTTTTAGCGATGCTTGGTATTACTGTCGATACAAATGTGTGGTTTGTGTAATAAGCATACTATGACGTAACTCGAAAGATAAAACCAGTTTTTTGACGCTGGATTACGATGAGAAATTATGTAGTAAAGTTAGGTGAAATGCGGTTGTATAGATTTTATTTGTGTTCAAAGTTCAAAATATTGACGTGTTACCCAGTCTAGACAATGAAATGAAGCCGACTAAAACAGTAGGCAAAACTATAGCAGCTCAAGCCTGACGGCTTGAGCTAAGAATAGGCTACTTAAGTTTGACGACTAGGTTATCGATTAAGCGTGTTGCGCCCATATAAGCGGCGGCCAAAATGACCAGTTCTGTATCGCTATCTTGAGCCTTATTGAATGTCTTAGCACTACGAATATCAAGGTAATCATTGTCAAACCCTGCAGAGGTAATTGCTATATTCGCTGCGCTGATAACCTTGTCAGTTTGCTTACCGGCTTTAAGTTCGACTGCCATTTTATCTAAGGTTTGTTTAAGCGCTGCGGCTTGCTGTTTCTGCGTTGCAGTTAAGTAGCCGTTACGTGAGCTCATTGCGAGGCCTGAATCTTCGCGAATTGTTTCGACACCGATAATTTCAATCGGCATAGAAAGATCTTCAACCATGGTCTTAATGACTAACAACTGTTGAAAGTCTTTCTGCCCAAACACTGCGATATCAGGCTGAACAATATTAAACAGCTTGCACACGATAGTCGCAACGCCGCGAAAATGGCCTGGGCGACTTTCGCCACACAGTTGATCTGAAATCAGTGGCACTTCAACATAGGTTTGTGCCTCCATTCCTTTCGGATAGATAATACTAGGTGTTGGGGTAAACAGTAATTCAGCCCCAGCTGCAATGAGTGCATCTTGGTCGGCAACTAGGGTGCGCGGATAGGCATCTAGATCTTCATTTTGACCAAATTGCATTGGGTTAACAAAGATAGAGGCCACTACATGGTCGGCACGTGATTTCGCTTCTTTAACCAAAGTAAGGTGGCCAAGGTGTAAGTTACCCATGGTTGGCACAAAGGCAACGGTTTCGCCTTTCATGTGCCACTCTCGAACTTGCTCGCGAATAGCACTTATTGAATCTGTGGTGATCATTATTGACTGCTCTAACACTTTCTAAGTTTATGGTTCAAATACAGGTTTAGCTAATCGCTTAGTTAAAGGTATGCTCTTCAGCAGGGAAAATACCTTGAGCAACTTCGTCAATATATGCTCGGACTGCACTACGGATCTCACCTGTTTGCTTGAGGTAATTTTTAGAAAAACGTGGGATGTAGCCACTAGAAATACCGAGTACATCGTGCATCACTAGGATCTGACCATCGGTGTCTGCTCCCGCACCAATACCGATGACAGGTATGGCTAAGGCTTCGGTAATTGCTTTAGCTAGTGGTGCAGGAATGCACTCCACAACAAGTAATTGCGCGCCAGCGGCTTCTAGTGCCTTAGCTTCATCGAGAATGCGCTGAGCATTGTCAGCATCGCGGCCCTGGATTTTGAAACCACCAAAAACATGTACTGATTGCGGCGTTAACCCCAAATGAGCACAAACCGGAATACCTCTCTCGGTAAGCATTTTAACGCTTTCTAGCAACCAGTGGCCACCTTCAACTTTGACCATGCTGGCACCTGCTTGCATTAGCGTGGTGGCGTTAGTCATAGTTTGCTCTGGAGTGGCATAACTCATAAAAGGCATATCAGCGATGAGTAACGAGCGCTCAATGCCACGGCGAACGCAGCGAGTATGGTAGGCAATATCGTCAACGGTTACAGGCAGCGTATCGTTATGTCCTTGAAGTACCATTCCCATAGAATCACCGACTAATAGCACGTCAACGCCTTCGCTATCGAATGCGTTTGCAAAGCTGGCATCATAGGCCGTCAATGCAGTGAATTTCTTGCCTTCACTCTTGAAGGTTCTCAATGTGGAACTCGTAATTTTGGACATAGTGGTAATTTTAAAACCTAAATGGTGAAGTTGTTATAAGCCAAGTGGCCCTGAACTTCAATGTTCATGGAGTCAAACTTCTTTACTAATGTGAATAGTCTATCAAAAAATGGCCATGAAAATGAATTCTCTAGCTAGTGCTACTACGCGAGTTGTAGTTCGGCAACCAAAGCGTCTGTTATTAAACTGCTTAACGGTACTTCATCAGGTAGTACAAGTGTTGGGGTTAGATCAAATAACGGCACTAATACGAAGCTGCGTTGCTTCATTCCATAATGAGGCACTATCAGGCGAGGTAGTTTTATCTGTTCATTGCCATATAGCAGCAGATCTAAATCTAAGGTTCTAGGTCCCCAGCGAACCGTTCTCAGTCGGCCTTGTTCATTTTCGATTTTTTGTAGTGCGTCGAGCAAGGCAATGGGAGTGAGTTCTGTTTTAAAGCCGGCGACGGCATTAACATAATCGGGTTGCTCAACATCGCCCATTGGCACTGAGCGATAATAGGGCGATACCGTTAATGAGTTTTCTGCGGCAATACTCAACAATGCTTGGCAAGCATTGTTGAGCTGTTCGATAGGCTCGCTTAAGTTAGCCCCGAGTGCGACATAAACTTGGATCATTATTCTGCAGGTTTGGGTGCTGCTTTATCAGAAGGCTTACGACGACGGCGTTGAGAGTTGCGATTACGGCCGCCTTTGTTAGTCGATTTTGCAATAACATTGCGTTGATCTTCGCTACCTTCAACAAAGCTCTTCCACCATGCAGCATTCTTAGCGACAGTGCCGCCTTCAGCTGCGCCTCTAAGTAATAACAGATCATAGGCGGCTCTAAATTTAGGGTGCTCTATAAATCTAAATGCTTTAGTGCCCTTGTTGCGTTCAAAACGCAATTGTAGTTGCCAGATCTCTTTAGTTACCGTGCTAAAGCGACGTGGGATACTGATAGAGCGACATTGTTGCTCCATAATATCGCCCATGGCTGCTGTATAGGCATCATATAAGCTTAGGCCGCTTTCAACCGCGATATCATCAGCACGTTGCGTAAGCGGGTACCAGAGCATTGCTGCGTAGAAGAATGCTGGGGTGACAGGTTTTTCTTGTTCAATACGTAAATCGGTATTTTCCATCATCTCTTGTAGAAGCTTGGCGATAGGCCCGTGAGGCGCTTCGTTGAGCTGAGCATCGACAAGTGGGAATAAAGGCTCAAATAGGCCAAAGTCACGCATCATGTTGTAGTTTTGTGCGGCTTTACCTGCGAAGAATAGTTTCAGTACTTCTTCATACATACGTGCAGCCGGAATGCCTTTGAGCAAAGAAGCTAAATTATGGATAGGATCTGCTGCAGCAGACTCTATGGTCATATCCAATTTAGTGGCAAAGCGCACAGCTCGAAGCATGCGTACTGGATCTTCGCGGTAGCGAGTCTCTGGATCACCAATAAGACGAATAGTGCGTGATTCTAAATCTTGTAGTCCACCGCCGTAGCTATGGATAGAGAAGTCACTAATATCGTAGTAGAGCGCGTTAACTGTAAAGTCACGACGTTCGGCGTCTTCATCGATTGAGCCATAGACGTTGTCGCGCAGTAGACGGCCCGATTCGTTGGTCTTGGAGATCTTCTCGCCACTATCCACATGGTGGCCACGCAATGTTGCGACTTCAATGACATCACGGCCAAAAACAATATGCGCAAGACGGAAGCGTCTGCCGACAAGACGGCAATTACGGAATAGGCGTTTTATCTCTTCCGGCGTCGCATTGGTTACCACGTCAAAATCTTTTGGCTGCATTCCCAATAGAATATCACGTACACCGCCACCCACTAAGTAGGCCTTAAAGCCTGACTTGTGTAGCCTGTAGAGTACTTTGATCGCATTTTCGCTGATCTGTCTACGAGAAATTGAGTGCGCTTTTCTAGGCACAACTTCTAAACTCAGACCTTCCTGAGTATCTTCTTCAGCTTTTGGACTATCGTCAAATAACTGTTTACAGAATTGGCTAATACGGCGAAAAATGGGACACCTCTGATTTGGATCTTAACTTAGGTAAAAACAAGTGGGCTATGATAACTCAATTAAAGCTCAATGAGTATACGATTCAGTTCACGTAATAAGGAGTATTTCAGATTGTATAGGTACCTTCGTCATATCAAACTGGCTAATTGCTTGCCCTAGCATCTTAGTAACGTCTGTTTCAGGTACAACTTCTGCTTGGCCTAAAAAGGTGAGTGCGGCATTAATACTGGCTTGTGGCTTAACAATATCAATTGCTGCAGCATGATTTTGTTTGGATAATTTACGGCCTTTTTCAGCGCAGGCTAACGGTAGGTGCAGCCAATCAGGGCTGGGGCCATTTAACAGCTTAAACAGACTTATCTGACGACAGGTAGGTTCGAGCAGATCTGAGCCACGAACGACTTCGGTGATCTGTTGATAGATATCGTCAAGTACTACTGCCAGCTGATAAGCATATAAGCCATCGCTACGTTTAATGATGAAGTCTTCAGCGGCAAATTGGCTATCGACTGCAATAGTGCCTTTTAGCAGATCTTGGAACTGTGCCACGCCATAACGGTTTCGAATGCGAATCGCTCCTGTTTTATGGGGCTGAATACGCGTTCCACATCGACCATCATAACTGCCGCCCATGGTTTTAATCTCTTTACGAGTGCATTGGCAATAGTAAGCGTTATCCGTTGCCAGCAATTGGTTAATCTGTTGCTGGTAAACATCCAGTCGCTGGCTTTGATAAAGCACTGTGCTGTCCCAATGCATACCATAGGCTGCTAGTGTTTTGAGTATTTGATCGCTAGCACCAGCAATTTCGCGCGGTGGATCAATATCTTCAATACGCACTAGCCATTGGCCGCCCAAAGAGCGGGCACGCAAAAAACTGCCGAGGGCAGCAATCAATGAACCAAAATGAAGTGGGCCAGAAGGGGACGGTGCAAAGCGACCGATATAGGGTGTCGAGTTAACCATGACCAAAAGAACAAAAGAGCGGAGCTTGAGCTCCGCACCTTATGATAGCGTTTAACCCGCCATCTGCTTTTCTTTGATCTCTGCAAGTGTCTTACAGTCGATGCACTGATCGGCTGTTGGACGAGCTTCCAGACGGCGAATACCGATTTCGATACCGCAAGAGTCACAGAAACCAAAGTCTTCTTCTTCGATTTTCTGTAGCGTCTTTTCAATCTTCTTGATTAGCTTGCGCTCTCTATCACGAGCACGCAACTCTAAGCTAAACTCTTCTTCCTGGGCAGCACGATCGACAGGATCTGGGAAATTGGCTGCTTCGTCTTGCATGTGATTAAGAGTACGATCGACTTCTTCACGCAATTGGTTACGCCAAGCTTCAAGAATTGTTTTGAAGTGAGCAGACTGCTCCTCATTCATGTACTCCTCACCGGGTTTTTCCTGGTAAGGTTCTACACCTGCGATAGCGAGCACGCCGAGTTTTTTAGTGCCTTCTGGCATAACGCATCTCCTGTTAATCATTTGCGTTGTAGGGCGTCTGTATAATAACGGGCGCTATCTATATCAGAAACCCACGATATAGGCAAATAATTTGTGTTATCTGGACTCTATTCTTTGACTATGTCCGCTATTAAGAACAATTTCAACTGTATATTCTGAATTAGAGTTTAACCGGGCAGGATTTAACCAAACTCGCAGCTATGGGCGACATGTCAGCACTATAAGCTAACACCTCCACTCCAGTTGCATGGGCTTCGCTGAGTAATTTGGCATAGGCAGGATCAATATGTTCAGCAGCTTTGACTGAGTGTATTCCTGTATGCTGAACAACAAAAAGCAATACCGCTCTGTGTCCTTGCTCTACCATCTCCATTAATTCGCGTAAATGTTTTTGACCGCGGGTGGTAACTGCATCGGGAAAATATCCTTGCCCGTTCTCGAGTAAGGTACAGCTCTTGACTTCAACGTAGCAGTTAGCATGCATGTGGCTGGTTAGTAATATATCTATGCGGCTGTTTTCACTGCCATACTTCACTTCTCTGCGCAGCGAGTCATAGCCTTGTAACTCCGCTATAGTACCATTGTTAATTGCTTCTTCGGCTAAGGCATTAGCGCGGCCAGTATTAATGCCAATGATATCACCGTCAGGGGTTTGGGCTTGTTCCCAGGTGCGGCTGTACTTACGCTTTGGGTTGTCTGAGACTGAAAACCACACCTTGCTACCTGGAAATAAACAGTTACGCATCGAGCCGGTATTTGGGCAGTGAATGGTGACCTCACTGCCATCTTCTAATGTGATATCGGTGAGAAAGCGCTTATATCGTTGAATGAGCAGTCCGCTGTCAAATGTGGGAATGAATTCCATCTCTACTACCAAGTTAAAACTGAATTAGCGCTAGGTTAACAGAGATCTTAAGCTGAGAATGAGAAATATTCATTCGTGGGAGTTTAGTATTGGCTCCCTGGTATTCTAGAATATCCTCATTAATTACTGACTTTAGATATCAACGGCAATCCAGTAAACTCAGCTGAAAATAATAAGCGAGTCGAGGGCGTCACTGCTTATCGATTCACATTTTAAGGACCGAAAATGACGGATTTAATGAAAGTAACCCTCACTCAAGATGCGCCTGCAGCTCATTGGGGAAAAGCCAATATTAGTTTTCAGAACGATGTGGCTTCAATCCATATAAAGGTGGGCGATATTCCACGCCAAATTCAGCAAGCTGCGCGAAAACTGCAAAGTCAGGGGGTAAGCGCTGTATCTCTGCAAGGCGATCTTTGGACTGTTGAGACTCAATGGACCTTTGCCCAAGGGTTTGCGACGGCTAAAGCCAAACCACAAATTCAGTGGGCTGGCGATGAGGCTAGCAAAAAATTGCTTAATGATCGCTTAGAGAGCGCTAGCTTTGCCCGTGATTTAATCAATGAAACGCCTGAAAACTTGTCTCCTATGGCGTTGGCGACTCGCGCCGCTAACTGGCTGAGTGAAATAGGTGGCGATCAAGTCAGCTATCGCATCATAGAAGGTGAGGAGTTGTTGGAGCATCAGTGGATAGGTATCCATGCCGTTGGTCGCGGTAGTGAGCGTCCACCTGCTTTGTTGGAGGTTGATTTCAATCCGTTAGCAGCAGATGCGGATGTCTCAGTTGCTCTTGTCGGTAAGGGGATTACGTTCGACTCAGGCGGTTATAGCATTAAAAGCTCCGAAGGAATGCTGGGCATGAAGTGCGATATGGGCGGAGCTTCTACTGTCACTGCGGCACTGGGTTTAGCCATTAAATCAGGTTTGAATAAGCGCGTTAAACTATTCCTATGTTGTGCTGAAAACTTGATCAGCGGTCATGCCTATAAGTTGGGTGATATCCTGACTTACAAGAACGGTGTAACGGTAGAAGTGGTGAACACCGATGCTGAGGGGCGTTTGGTACTTGCTGACGGTCTGCAGGCCGCTTCAGAAACTGGTGCGCCACTCATTATTGATGCAGCAACACTAACCGGTGCTGCGTTTATGGCTGTTGGCACTAATTACAATGCGATTTTCTCGCCAAAAGCAGAAGTACTAGCATTAGCACAGCAAAAAGCACTGGCAGTGGGTGAGCGAGTTTGGCCATTGCCGCTGGACCCTTGGCATATGGAAAGTTGCCCAAGCCCTTATGCAGATACGGCCAATAGCCGTGCAATGAAAGGCGGAGGAGCAGGAGGAGCATCCAATGCTGCTGGCTTCCTATGGCGTTTTGTCACTCCAGAAGCGAATTGGTTACACATAGACTTAGCCTCTGCATTTTCAGATTCTGGCGATTCGTTGTGGGCTGCGGGCGGTACTACCCATGGCGTACTGACAATCGCAGGCTTATTGGAAGACTAGCAAAAGCGATGGGCACAGTATTAACAGTGGCCATCGAATAGTCGTAACGGTATAAATAAAAGCCACCTAAAAGTAGGTGGCTTTTTAGTATTAACAGCACTAAGTGTAAGCCCTTTCAAAAATAATCCTCTTTAGCTTTGGTATTTAAGCAATATTCTGTTGAATGGTTATACCAATTCCATTAAAGATGTGATCAATTCAGAGCTTTCTCAGGGCATTCAATTCAAGGCGCATTGTGGAAGAAATGGTTATTCCCTTTTAAGATAATGCAACGCAGCAGTGAATGTCCTGAGAAGCTCACTGCGTGCGGCTGATGTTTAAGGCGTGAGGAAATCCCTTAATACGGCGCAAGTGGCT
>NZ_JBFRIY010000052.1:0-1121 GCF_041468565.1 Shewanella sp. 10N.286.54.B9 | reverse complement strand
CTTTATACTAATTGGTATAATTGCAAGCTAAAGAGGAGTTGTTGCATATTCAAGTTAATATAGCCGTGTATTGTTATGTTATTTCGATCATAATAGTTGAGTTTCTTAGTTAACAACTGATGTCATTGGAGTTTATTACGTGAAAGGACAGATTTTAAGGGAAATGAAAGTACTCAAAGCAATTGACCCTGCTTTTGAAGTACAAAGACGAGTCGCATTTATTAAAGCCAAACTTAAGCAATCAAGCACTCAATCAGTCGTGTTGGGGATAAGTGGCGGGGTAGACTCCTCTCTAGCTGGGCGTTTGTGCCAATTGGCTGTCGAAGAACTTAATGCTGACACCGGTGACTCTGGTTATCAATTTATTGCGGTGCGTTTACCGTATGACATCCAAAAAGACGAAGATGAAGCGCAGCTAGCCTGTCAATTTATTAAGCCTTCTAAACAGGTGGCCGTGAATATAAAAGAGGGCGTCAACGGAGTCCATTCTGAGACGCTAACGGCAATAGAAGCCGCTGGAATCGCGTTACCTGATACTGATAAAATTGATTTTGTGAAAGGCAATGTGAAAGCAAGAATGCGTATGGTCGCTCAATACGAGATCGCAGGGCTTGTTGCTGGATTAGTTGTAGGTACTGATCATAGCGCAGAAAATATCACTGGTTTCTATACTAAATGGGGTGATGGCGCTTGTGACTTGGCACCTTTATTTGGCTTGAATAAACGTCAAGTTCGCACTCTTGCAAAGTTTTTAGGTGCACCAGACATATTAGTTCATAAGGCACCGACGGCAGATCTTGAAGAGGGACAGCCTCAGCTTGAAGATGAAATTGCACTTGGCTTGACCTATGACCAGATTGATGACTTTCTTGAAGGGAAAGAAGTTAGTGATGCGGTGAGCGATCGCTTAGTGAATATCTACCGAGCAACGCAACATAAACGTGACGCTATTCCTACCATCTACGACTAACGTTTAGTTAGATTTAAAAGCGCCAAAGGCGCTTTTTTTACATCTGCGATGATGGGTGCTTATACCAATTCCATCAAAGATGTGATCAATTCAGAGCTTTCTCAGGGCTTTTAATTCAAGGCGCATTGTGGAAGAAATGGTTATTCCCTTT
>NZ_JBFRIY010000051.1:87554-108240 GCF_041468565.1 Shewanella sp. 10N.286.54.B9 | reverse complement strand
AAATCGTAGCGGAGCGCAAGAGGCTAAATGAGAAAAAATGCAATAAAACGTCTAAGCGGACATTTCTCAAACGATACGCGCAAAAAAGGGGCTAAAAGCCCCTTTTTAATCTGTTTAAGCTGTTCTATTAGTTACCAAAGAAGCGCGACTCTTGTTTTGCTTCAATCTCACCATCATCAGTTTCAACTTCAAAATTGATATGCGTCATCGCTCTAGAAAGCTCAACGGGGTCTACCGCAATACTGATTGGCAGCGTTAATACCTCACCGCCACTGAGCGTTACCTGTTGTGGGCCAATCCATTTGTAATTCGATAAGCCTTCTACACTCAAGTTGTATATATGGGTATCTTCGGTCTTATTAAGGACCTTTAAGGTAAAGGTATTCTCAATCAACCCAGCATCTGTTTCTCTAAATAGAAGATTACGGTCACGGATAACATCAATACGAATAGGGGCAATTGTGGCTGTTGCATATACAAACACCAAAACCATCACCGCTAAAATGACCCCATAGCCAACAAGCTTAGGACGGAGAACTTTCTCTTTTATACCTTCAAGCTTATTTTCAGTCGTGTAACTAATAAGTCCTTTGTCATACCCCATCCTGCTCATGGTGGTATCGCAAGCATCAATACAAGCACCACAGTTAATACACTCATACTGCAGGCCATTACGAATATCAATGCCGGTAGGGCAAACCTGAACACATAAGTCACAATCAATACAGTCACCCAAGCCCATCTCTTTAGGATCTGCTTTTCTTGATCTTGGACCGCGAGTTTCTCCACGCTTAGCATCGTAACCGACGATAAAAGTGTTCTTATCAAACATTGCCGACTGGAAGCGTGCATAAGGACACATATGCAAACACATGATCTCACGCATCCAACCAGCGTTGCCATAAGTCGCAAACGTAAAGAAGATCACCCAGAAATATACTGAGCCACTGGCACTAAGTGTGAATACCTCTATATACACTTCCCTTGTGGGCACAAAGTAAGAGACAAACGTCATTGCTGTGAGCAGTGAGATCAATAACCAAGCACCATGCTTTGCGGTTTTTCGCTTAAGTTTATCGAAGCTCCATGGCATTTGATCTAGCTTCATGCGTTTATTACGCGAACCTTCGAGCTTTTCTTCAAACCACATAAAGATAAAGGTCCACACGGTTTGTGGACAGGTATAGCCACACCAAACACGTCCTAAATAGGTGGTGATGAAAAAGAGTCCAAATGCGGCAATCATTAATAAGGCAGCTAAGAGTGTGAAATCTTGCGGCCAAATAGTGAGGCCGAAGACATGGAACTTTTGTTCAGCAAGATTAAACCAGACCGCCTGACGATCTCCCCAAGGGATCCAAGGAAGCAGTAAAAAGAACAGCATTGCTATCCAGCCCAATTGGCGACGCAAGGTTGTCCATAGCCCCTCTACCGCTCTTACATAGATGCGATTACGAGGGTTAAACCTGTCCGCTTTATTGGCGTCAGGCTGATGAATTTTGATTCTTTCTACTTTTGAAAAGTCTTTTTTATTTTGTTCTGCGCTCATTTTGTAGCCTTACAGCTTTAATATTGCTAGAAAACTAGCTTATTATAACGCTTATACTACAAGTTATTCACCTATATAGGACTAATTGATGAAAGGCTGGATTTTGTTGGCACTAATTGGCGGTGTTCTTTATTACCTCTATACAGAAACAGATACATTGGATGAGCCTGTTGCCGAAGTTCAGGCTATTTACCAGCAAGCTGAAAATAAGCTTGATGGTATGACAGGAACGCAACTACAACGAATTGACCATAAGGTTGACCTTCTTAAGACGGATATAGCGGATAGACTGTCAGCAACTGAGCAACAAGCACTTAATGTTATTACTCAGTCACAAGCTAAGTTGGATGATTTCAAGCAGCATTACTGCGGCAATGGTGCAGACAAGCACAGCAACTTTAGTAAAGAAAACCAAACCTATATATGTGACAAGCTGAACTAAATCCATTCTTATTGCATTATGGTCGATCTCAGCTCACGGATTAGTGACTAATCTAATTGACCTGAGATCCGATTCCGCCTAGCCTTTACTCATTATTGTTAACAAACAAAATGAAAAGGCTAGCCGCTCATGACTGATAAAGTATCTGACATTTTTGACCCTGCATTATGGGATGTTGTTCCTGGATTTAATTTCGAAGATATTACCTACCACAGAGCTAAAGATCAGGGAACCGTTCGAGTTGCGATAAACCGACCAGACTGCTTAAACTCATTCCGCCCAAAAACCGTTGATGAACTATACACCGCACTAGATCATGCTCGCCAATGGTCAGATGTTGGTTGTGTTCTTATTACTGGTAATGGTCCATCAGCAAAAGGGCAGCACTCTTTCTGTGCTGGCGGCGATCAGCGGATCCGTGGCAAAGACGGCTACAAATACGAAGGTGCTGAAGAAGGTACCGCTGACGTTGCTCGTATGGGTCGGTTGCATATTCTAGAAGTACAGCGCTTAATTCGCTTTATGCCAAAAGTAGTCATTGCGGTTGTGCCAGGCTGGGCTGTTGGCGGTGGTCATAGTTTACATGTAGTGTGCGATCTAACCTTAGCGTCAAAAGAGCATGCGGTATTCAAGCAAACTGATCCCGATGTTGGCAGTTTTGATTCAGGTTATGGTAGTGCCTATTTAGCCAAAATGATTGGTCAAAAGCGTGCTAGAGAGATCTTCTTCCTAGGGTTTAATTACACTGCTGAAGAAGCCTTTGATATGGGAATGGTTAACCGTGCAATTCCTCACGCAGAACTCGAAACGGAAGCATTAAACTGGGCCAAAGAGATCAATTCTAAGTCGCCGACGGCGATGCGTATGCTTAAATACGGTTTCAATCTTCCAGATGATGGTTTAGTTGGCCAACAACTGTTTGCAGGTGAAGCGACTCGCTTAGCCTATGGGACTGGCGAAGCACAAGAGGGGCGTGATGCGTTCTTAGAAAAGCGTGAGCAGGACTTCTCATCTTTCCCGTGGCACTACTAATTTACGATATTTACTGTTAATTAAAGTTACCGTAAACCCATCAATACATTAATGTTATTGATGGGTTTATAACCAATTTATCTTGCTAATCTAATATTCCAATCAAACTTATCTATACAAACCCCTTTAAAATGCAAATGATAATCGTTATCATCTGGGTAACTTTTAAAGGAGCACTATTATGACTAAGACAATAACCTTTGCGATTCTTCACTTTAGCGTTGCATTCACGATTACCTATCTATTAACAGGTAGTATTGTTATTGGTGGTGCCGTTGCTTTAATAGAGCCCGCCGTAAATACCGTTGTTTTCTATTTCCATGAAAAGGTATGGAAAGGCATTGAATCTAAAAATGCCTTACAGAACGCTACAGCCTAGTAGAGCGCTACCGCTTAGCTAGTCTTTGTCAGCGTTATTCAAACCAAGTTTATTTGCCAATGGCGCAATAGCCCCACCTTGGATAAACACGGAGAACAGCACGATAAAGAACACCATATGCACGATATCTAGTGCTCCAGGGACTCCAGCAGCAGCGGGGATCAGTGCGAATACAATCGGGGTCGCTCCTTTTAACCCTATAGATGAAATAAACAAGCGCTTTTTCCAGCTTGCTTTAACAAATGGTAAGTAACAGAGTTGCACAGCCAAAGGCCTCGCAACCAGTATTAATAAAATAGCTGGCAATAGAGAGCTCATAAATACTCCCGCTAGCGACTGCGGAAAGATCTGTAGTCCCAAAACGATAAACATCAACGCCTGTGCTAACCAAGATAGACTATTAAAGAAGTGTAGATTAACGAGTTGTCCGCGCTTAATACCATTTCCGATCACAACTCCAGCAACGTATGAAGCCAGTAAGATATTGCCACCGAGAACCTCTGCACCATAAGTAGCAATAATAAAACTTGCTAACACAAACACCGGAATGAGACCGAATTCAGACAGGTGTATACGGTTCAATAGCCAAACAGCCAGCTTAGCAATACCGAAACCAACCACCATAGCGACACCTATTTGGGTGACCAGCTCTAAAGCGATTTCAGATGCCACTACACTCTTGCCGGTTGAAAGCACCATATCGGTTAAGAAAATAACCAGTAACATCGCTACCGGGTCGTTGGTAGCCGATTCAAACTCCAATACGGTGTCGGTTTGTTCTTTAAGTTTGAGCTTTTTAGATTCAAGAATTGAAAATACCGCTGCTGCATCTGTAGATGACACAATCGCAGCGAATAACAGACAGGTGATAAAGTCAAAATCAAGCAGACCATATAAAATAATCGCGAAAAACAGGGTGGTAAATAGCACCCCAAAAGACGCTAAAACCCCTCCCTCTTTATAAGCTACCTTTATCTTGTCCGTTGAGGTATTGATACCACCAACAAATACAATCATGTTCAGCGCCAAACCGCCTATCCAGGCTGTTTTGTCTAAATCATCATAAACAAAGTTAAACTCTCCATTACCTAGCAGCAAACCCACCCCCATAAAAATAAGCAATGAAGGGATGCCTAAGGTGCGCGAGGGGTGATGCAGCAATATTCCGACCACGATCAAAATAGACATGCCAATCATGATCATTTCAGTGGTCATAAAATTTCCTTAAGTAAAAAGCCAAAAAAAAGCTAGGGCGACTGCAAACAGTTTGTTAATGCTGAGTCATAGTTATAACTGAGAAAAAAGAGATGGTAAACCAAGCAAGTTTGCATCAAAAAATGACTGTAATAAAAACTTAATAATTAATTTATCAAATATTCTTAAGCACTTAATATACTACAAAAACCCCTCCAAATTATTAATCTAAACTTAAGCGTAGGTGAACCCGCACAACTATCCACTTTTACTTAGCGACAAAACCTTGCCGCCAGCTACTGCCACGATGTAAACCTACTTCAAATAAATGACTTAAGAAATAGAGTCTTAAATTTTATTAATTTTCGAAAGACCATTAACTTTACTCAAGTAATAAAAATATCCACCAGCCACTCATCTGTCTTGATCCAAAAACACTGTCACTTAACTGTCATATTTCTCTGTCTTAATGCACTCGCCTTCAGTGAGGCACTAATTTGGTTTTGTATTTAGACAACTTAAAACAGAGTAGGAAAAGCGATGAAAAAAGTTATTGGCTTATTAACTGCTGTAGGTTTGATGGCATCACCACAGGTTCTAGCAGGTACAGTTACCGTATCGGGCTCAACCTCCGTAGCCCATGTCATGGAAGTACTGGCAGAAAACTATCAAAACCTATCGAACAAAAATGTTGAAGTGCAGAGCACGGGTTCTTCAGCAGGTATTCGCGCAGCAAAAGATGGCACCAGCATGATAGGCATGTCATCTCGTAACGTAAAACAGAGCGAATTGAGCAGTGATACCAAGGAGATCGTCATCGCAAGAGATGGCATTGCAGCTGCTGTGAATAATGCTAATCCAGTAAAGAACTTAACCCAAGAGCAAATCGCAAAGATCTATCGTGGAGAAATCAAGAACTGGAGTGAGGTTGGCGGAGAGTCTCGTCCAATCGTTGTGGTTACCCGAGAAAATGGTTCAGGTACTCGTGGCGCTTTTGAAGAGATAATGAAACTGCAGCGTACGATTAACGGCCACAAGGTCACTGCAATCATCCCTACCGCTCAAGTGGGCAATGGCAACGGCATGATCAAAACCATTGTTGCAAACAACCCATATGCTATTGGCTATATCTCACTAGGGAGTGTTGATGACAGCTTACGTGCCATCGATGTTGACGGGGTTGCCGCAACTGATGACAACATCGCTGCAGGTGACTACCAAATTGCACGCCCATTTATTGTATTAATGGATAAAAATGCTCCAAGCACTGCACAAGAGTTCATTGAATACATCATGTCTGCCGATGGCCAAGGAATTGTCGCGAGCGAAGGTTATATCCGCGTTCAATAGTCATCAATGATAAACAAAGAGGAGCTCAAGCTTCTCTTTGCTTATTCCATTTAGCGTCAGCCGCAATATGTCGAGACCAAGCGATGAACACAGCCAGTAAAGCCCGAGCGCAAGGAATGCAACTCGCCCCAGCAAAGAACTTTGATTGGAAGGAGATGTTCTTCCACCTGCTTTTCTTAGCAAGCGCCATGGTAGGTGTAATCTCTGTCGCCACTATCGGGTGGTTTGTATTCCAAGAAGGGCTACCTGCTTTTAAAGAAGCGGGGGTCGTCAACCTAGTATTAGGTCGAGAGTGGTTACCACCTGCTCTTTACGGCATATTCCCAATGATAGTATCGACCCTTATATCAACCGCTGGTGCTGTGGTAATTGGTGTCCCTATCGCAATTTTAACGGCTGTGTTTTTAGCTGAGTTAGCACCAAAATGGCTGGCCAATATTGTGCGTCCGGCTGTCGAGCTGTTAGCGGGTATACCTTCAGTGGTGTATGGCTTTTTCGGCCTAGTGATAATTGTCCCTGCTATCGAAACTCTATTTAATATTCCTGCAGGTAACACTATTCTAGCTGGGATAATTGTACTGGCAATCATGATATTGCCAACAGTGATAACCATTTCTGAAACTTCATTACGAGCATTACCTCCAGTATATAAGGAGGGCGCACTAGCACTTGGTGCATCGCATATTTACAGCATATTTAAAGTGCTCATACCCGCAGCACGTAGTGGCATATTTACTGGGGTGGCGCTAGGTATCGCTCGGGCTATTGGTGAGACCATGGCCATCATTATGGTGATGGGTAATGCCCCTGCTATGCCGGGCTCAATATTAGAACCAGCTAGAACCTTAACCGCTAATATAGCAATGGAGATGTCTTATGCCACAGGCATCCACTCCAGCGCACTCTACTCTACAGGCATCGTCCTGTTGGTATTCATTGTGTTACTTAACGCCAGCTTGTTATACCTAAATCGTAAGAGGAGCTACTAATGCTTCAAGATATGCGCATTTTCAATAGAGAGCGACAAGACAAGCTGCTATTTGCAGCAGTCTGGAGCGCTGCCGCCATCACCATCTTGTTTTTACTTTGGGTTGTTTGGCACATTTTAAGTAACGGTTTAGCACACGTTAGTTGGGAGTTCATTACTGGTGCATACACCCGTATAGGAGAAGCTTCTGGTATTTGGGCTATGATCGTTTCTACCGTATATATGGTGGGGCTGTCACTCGCCATTGCTGCCCCAATCGGCATTATGACCGCAATATACTTAACTGAATATGCAGCACCTGGCAGCAAAATAGTTAAAACCATTCGTTTCTGCACCGAGTCTCTCGCTGGGATCCCCTCGATTGTTTACGGTCTATTCGGCATGACGTTCTTCGTCACCACCCTAGGCTTAGGCTTCTCAATCCTTTCAGGCTCATTAACTTTGGCAATGTTGATATTGCCGGTAATCATTCGTACTACCGAAGAAGCATTGCTGGCTGTACCAATGAGCTACCGTGAAGGTGGATACGCCCTTGGCAGCTCCAAAATCTATACGATATACCGCCTCATTTTGCCAAGTGCTTTGCCCGGTATTGTCACCTCAATAATCTTAAGCACTGGTCGAGTGATTGGTGAGTCTGCGCCAGTATTTTTAACTGCGGGTATGGTTACTCAAATTCCAGAGTCTGTGCTCGATTCAGGCCGAACCTTAACCGTTCATCTGTATAAGCTAACTCAAGAACTATTTACTCAGCATGAATGGGATCAGGCCTACGCAACAGCTACCGTGCTGATAGTGTTGGTGTTACTTCTCAACATGACAACAAAACTAATTGCTACACGCATGAACAAACATTAAAAGGTTATCCCAATGAATAAGCTAGAAGTGAACAACTTAAACCTATTTTATGGCGATAACCATGCGCTAAAAGATATCTCACTGCCTATACCTTCACGCCAAGTTACCGCATTAATTGGCCCGTCAGGTTGTGGAAAATCAACACTGCTGCGCACTCTAAATCGCATGAATGACTTAGTCGCTGGCGTAAAAATTGAGGGTGACGTAATGTTTGAAGGAGACAACATCTATCAAGACGTCGACGTTAAGCAACTCAGAATGCGAGTTGGGATGGTCTTTCAAAAGCCCAACCCTTTTCCAATGAGCATCTATGAAAATGTGGCCTTTGGGCTCAAAGCTCAAGGAGTAAAAGACAAAAAAGTATTAGATGATGCTGTCGAGGAAGCACTAAGCAGCGCTGCATTATGGGATGAAGTTAAAGACAGACTTGACTCGCCAGGCCAAGGATTATCAGGTGGACAGCAGCAAAGGCTGTGCATCGCCCGTACGATTGCAATGAAACCAGAGGTGATATTGATGGATGAACCCACCAGTGCACTCGACCCTATTGCCACCCATAAAATTGAGGAGTTGATGGACGAGCTGCGACAGAAGTTCACCATAGTAATCGTGACCCATTCAATGAATCAGGCTAAGCGGATCTCAGATAAAACCGCTTTCTTCTGGATGGGTGAACTGGTCGAACACGGTGAAACCAATCAAATATTCAATCAACCAATCGACAAGCGGACTCAAGGTTATGTTAGTGGTGAGTTTGGATAAGTCGCACTAACAAAAGTCGCACTCCTGTTCTAAATGAGTGCGACCGCTCTACCAAAAACAAAACTCTCACTCATAAAAAGATCAGCTTAACGCTATAAAGCGCTAATACTTGCCAAATAGAATCAATCGCGTAAATTCAGCAACCTGCTTGCTGACTCCGTCAACTTGCACCTCAATCCAGTACTAGCCGATTAATACTGTGTCTATAGGACGTATATGCAGGTCGAATTTTACAATACTAAATCCCATGTTTCGGAAACAAAACATATCTCTCAAGCATTACTTATTTTGCTGTCTAAAGGTCTGGCTTTGGAAGATCTACCTGAAGCCAAAGCGCTGATACTCGCGGGTGATAAGTTCCAATTTAGAAATACTTACAGTATTAGCCTACTTACAAAGAAATAGTATAAAAGTGTTATTTATTGATCATTACTCCCCCTCAAATGAGCTAACTTTTGCAGGCTAACTTGTTTAAATTATGTTAATCGGTTAGCTTCGAACTATGGGTTAAATCATATACAGGGGTTACAACTTATATGGAAAGAATCAGAGAAGCTCAAGAACACTTAAAAAGTGAATTCGAAATTTATAATAATGCCTCAGCTAAAAAGCTCCCTCCTCTTGATATTGATTGCCCAGAAAAGCTCGAAACCATGCTTGAATTTGTCACTCGGCGAGAATCACTCAAGCAAGCAAAAAAATTAGCTTCACCACCAGCAGGTAAACTCAAAGCCGCAATAGCTGACACACTATTATTGCTAGATAATTTCGATATAAAAATTTCGAAAGAGAAAGGTGCTGCAGAGAAGTAAGCTCATCGCTTTCTGAGTGATATAAAAAAGATGCCAGCAATCTTTGCTGGCATCTATCAATTAAAGCTAGTTTAAAAGTTTAGTAAAAGGTATAGCTTGCGGTAATAAAATACTCCATGCCAACAGCATTGTATTTAGAGATATCAGCAAATGGCCACCACTCTTCTGACTCATGTTGAGGTGGTTTTTCATCAAATAGGTTGACCACTGAAGCTGTAACACTAAAGCTATCAGTAAATTGATAATTAGCATTTAAGTTATAGCGCGTCCATGCATCATAGCGCTCTCCTTCCTCTTCTGACCAACGAACAGGAGAACTCCCTAAACGGTTGGCAAACACTGATACGGTGAGATAGTCGTTATACCAACCGAGTGTCCCAGTAGTATGGGTTCTAAACTCACTATTCCACTGCGCATCTCTAATATCTTCAATCTCATCTTCAGGAAGGTACTTCTCATTAGTCTCAAAGATATGAGTGTAATTAAGGTTAAAGAAAATCGATCCGAAACGTTCGAACTCATAGTTAAAACTTGAAGACAGATCCATCCCTTTTTGCTCACGCATACCAGTATTAAATGGGCTGGTTACTGTTGAAGTGACTCCGTCATTTTGACCACCGCGAGTGACTCGCCCAAGCATCTCCTGGCATTTAGCAGAGTTGGGGTCAATGGTATTACCATACTGATCAAACCCAAGCGTACACTCGGCTTCGTAGCGTAATACCGTTCCAGCCCCTATTGAGCCAATTTTCTTTTCAAGGGAGATTTCATAGTAATCCGCTGTCACCGACCAATCGTCGGTAATATCAACCACCACACCTAAATTGATGCTGTCACCCGTTTCCTCTTTTAGGGACATATCTCCTTTAGAGTATTGGCGAATACTTCCTGTTCCATAGTTATTGCCGCAATCTTCCCAGCTTTGACCTATGGTTAAATTTTCTGTTTGAGCACAGGTAAGGTAATCGGTGCTAGATACAAATGATGAACTCTCGCCGGCATACATGTAGTTCATGTCAGGTGCTCTAAATGAGGTTGCGTATGAACCTCGAACGAGCACTTCATCAACAGGACGCCATGAAAGCCCGGTTTGATAAGTGAAGGCACCACCTACGTCTGACTCATCATCGTAGTAATCATAACGACCTGCTAACTTGGCCTCCAAAGAGCCAAATCCACTATCAGAATCAGCTAATGGCACAGCTAACTCCAGCGCGACAGCATAACGGTCACGGTCACCATCACCAGTAATTCCACTCCAGCCATAAATTTCACCATTGACTGTTTTGTCGTCGGTATCAAACTTATAACCTTCTTTGGTGTACTCTGTTACCAAAGCAAACTGCAGATCTCCAGCCGGTAATTCAAGTAATGCCCCAGTAAGATCAAATGCAACGCTGTACAGGTAGGAGTCACCTTTACCTACAGATGTATGTGTCGCATCATTAAACATTTCTGGCGTCAGCTTTCCGAAAAAATCAATGCCACTGTCAGGCTCAAAATTATCATTTACCTGAGATTCATTGACTACAACCCAACGATTCCCATCCCAAGGCTGATCCCAATCAACACCTTTCTCACCAAATAACAGGCTCAGCATTTTTTCATCATCAAGCCTCACGATTGAATCTTCATAATCATATTGACTAGCGGTAAATGTTACCGAGTAATCATACTCATCAGCAATAAGCCCCTCTATGCCGAAAATCCCAATTAATGCAGTTTCGTCATACTCCTGATTAGATGTTGGCACTTCAAAATTTCTAAATTGACGATACGCGTGGCGGCTAGCTTGGTGAGTGCTACTGTCATTGATATCAGTTCTTACGTCGTAATCAATCCCGTAACTATAACGTCCAACGCCTGCATCAGCAGAAGACTGAGTACCTATTAACGTGGCAAATAAACGCCCTTCATCAAGTTCATAATCTAAGTTAACAAAAGCAGATACGTTATCGCGGGAATTACGAATGGTGTAAGTGTTATATACATTATCACCACAGAGATATGGGTCTGGATCACCATGACTATCATCAGAGAGCCAACCCGGTTGCACACTTTCATAACCAAGCTCTTCGCAACGACCAGATAGATCTTTTAGCATCCAAGCGTTCGGTTCATAACGCCCCCAATAGGACATTACTTGTGGGAGGCCATAATTGTCTTTATTTGGACCATCGGTCGTTTCATCAAACCAATCTCTATCATCACCATAAATAGGGTCACGTTGATCAACCTCAATAACGGCTGTATAACTGAGCTTGTCCAATTCGCCCCCCGTGCTAAAGGTGAACTTTTTACTTTGACCACCGCCATCTTTAGTATCGCCAAAACGCACACTAGCCTTGGTATAGTCCAAATCATCTTTCAAAATAATGTTCACTACACCCGCAACGGCATCAGATCCATAAATAGCGGAAGCACCACCACTGAGTATTTCGACCCGTTTAACCGCTTCAGTAGGGATCATAGCTAAGTTCACTACGTTGCCCCCCAAGCCCCCAGAAGGTTTTGGTAACACGGGAATACGGCGGCCATTAATTAGCGTTAAAGTGTAACCAGAACCGAAGCCCCTAAGGTTTATAGCCTGAGCATTAGCATTAAAATTGTTTGAATCTTCTTCACCGACAAACTGACCGGTGTTCTGTGCTAGAGAGTTTAAGGCATCAAATACATTTGCATGACCTTGAGCGACAATATCATCTGCAGATAGGACAACGACAGGGTCAACCCCTTCCATATCAGTTCTCGCAATTCTAGAGCCTGTAACCTGAATAACTTCTATCTCTTTTTCGACCGCTTCAATATTGCTAGCTTCTTGAGCGAAAACAGTAAAAGGCATTGTGCCAATAGCAACTGCTACTCCAAGTGAAATTGAATTCATCTTCATCAAATACTACCTACTACATTATTAGAATTATATTTGGCGTATTAACACCTTCGCAACATGTGGTTTATTCGTTATCTTTCTGTGAAACCACGGGGTATATTTTATACATACAAGTGATATACACAATACAATAAACAATAGTTTCACAAACAGGAGAGTAATTAAGTACGCAGAGTACGTATAAACATGGGAGACAAGACTAATAATCTAAAACAAAAACAATAAGACTAATAACTAGCTAAGTTTGACATCTAATAAAATACAAAATATCGAGAGAGAGCGTAACCATTAATTTACATAGCAACTAAGAACCTTAACAAATATAAAAATCTTAGATCTATATCAAATTATTAATAAATAGAACATGAATTTAATTAATACAAGAGGGGGATACTAAGTAATTAAGCACACCTTAATGTAGATGGCAAATAATTAGGAATAACTTATTAAGAGAGGTTTTTCTTTTACCTCTTAAAACCTCGGACCATCTCATTAACCATAATTTTAAATACATAAAAAAGCCCCCACTAAAGGAGGCCAATATTATTCGAAAAACTCTGGATAACTATTTTATTCTACAGTAACCGATTTGGCTAAGTTACGCGGTTGGTCAACGTCAGTACCTTTAATTAATGCCACATGATATGACAATAACTGTAGGGGAATAGTGTAGATAAGCGGTGCCATAAACTCATCACAGTGAGGAACAGGGATCACTTTCATGGTGTCATCTGACTCAAACTCAGCATCTTTATCAGCAAAGACATACATCAAACCACCGCGAGCACGCACCTCTTCAACGTTAGACTTAAGCTTCTCAAGCAGTTCGTTGTTTGGTGCAACGACAATAACAGGCATATCGGCATCAATAAGCGCTAATGGACCATGTTTAAGCTCACCTGATGCATAAGCTTCGGCGTGAATGTAAGAGATCTCTTTCAACTTCAACGCACCTTCCATCGCAATCGGGTATTGATCGCCGCGACCTAAGAACAATGCATGGTGCTTATCAGCAAAATCTTCTGCTAGTTCAGCAATCGCATCATCTAAACTCAGTGCTTGTTCCACTTTTGCAGGCATAGATTGCAAGCTTTGAGTGATCTCCGCTTCCATCTCTGCTGACATACCATTGTGACGGCCAATTGCAGTCGTTAGCATTAACAAGCCAGCAAGCTGCACAGTGAAGGCTTTGGTTGATGCAACCCCAATCTCTGCACCCGCTTTCATCATATAAGCCATGTCAGATTCACGAACCAAAGATGATCCTGGCGCGTTACAGATAGTCAGCGTCGCTTTATAACCCATCTCTTTAGCTAGACGCATAGCCGCTAACGTATCAGCAGTTTCGCCTGATTGTGAGATCGTTACCAACAAGCTATTCGGGAATAGATGTGATTTGCGGTAACGAAACTCAGATGCAATTTCAACGTTACAAGAAACGCCCGCCCAATCTTCTAGCCAGTAACGCGCCGCCATGCCGGCATGATAACTGGTACCACAAGCAATAATCTGTACGTGTTTAATATCTTTTAAAAACTCAGCGGCATTTTCACCAAAGGCTGAATCTAAAACTTTACCTGCCGCAATACGACCTTCAAGTGTATGAGCGATTGCCGTTGGTTGCTCATAGATCTCTTTTAGCATGTAGTGACGGTATTCACCTTTGTCACCGGCATCATGAGTGACTTCAGACTCTTTCACTTCACGCTCAACAGCATTACCTTCAACGTCGAAAATACTAACTTCACGACGAGTCACCTCAGCCACATCACCCTCTTCAAGGAAAGCAAAAGAGCGAGTCACGGGTAGCAATGCTAGCTGATCAGAAGCAACAAAGTTCTCACCTAAGCCGTAACCAATAACCAGCGGGCTACCAGAGCGTGCCACAATCATGCGTTCACTGTCTGTACGGTCGATAACAACTGTGCCATAAGCGCCTTCGAGTTGCTTAACCGTCGCTTGTACCGCGGCAAGTAAAGTGTCGTGAGCTTTAAGTTCATGGTGAACTAGATGACAAATCACTTCGGTATCGGTATCTGAAGCAAAGCTGTAACCCAGGCCTTTGAGCATTTCACGCAGCTTATTGTGGTTTTCAATAATGCCGTTGTGTACTACAGCAATATTACCCTCAGATTCGTGTGGATGCGCATTACGCTCGCTCGGTTCACCGTGTGTAGCCCAACGTGTATGTGCGATACCAGTGCCACCCGCTAGTGGTTGTTCATCAAGCGCAGATGATAACTCTTGCACTTTACCTACACGGCGAGTGCGGCTTAACTCACCATTGTTAAGTACTGCTACGCCAGCAGAGTCATAACCGCGATACTCAAGTCGTCTTAATCCTTCAACCAGAATTTCTGCAACATCCCTTTGCGCTACTGCGCCAACTATTCCACACATACTATTTTCCTAGACTCTGTCTGAGTTAATTTGAAACTAAAATGAAAAGCTAAATTTAAAAATCGGCGACCTCAATTAGAGGTGCTAGCCAGCATAAGGTGCAAGAATGACTCGCACCCCATGTTTTGCAATACTTTCGACCGCCTCGCTTGGTAACCTGTCGTCAGACACCAGTACGCTGATATTGCCCCAAGGCAGTTCTAAATTTGGTATACGTCTACCAAGTTTTTCTGACTCCAGCATCACAACAACTTCTCGCGATACTTCCGCCATCACCTTACTCAGGCCTGTTAACTCATTAAAGGTGGTTGTGCCGCGCTCAAGGTCAATACCGTCGGCGCCTATAAACAACTGATCAAAGTTGTAAGAACGTAGTACCTGTTCGGCAATTTGCCCCTGAAATGATTCCGAATGCGGATCCCATGTGCCACCGGTCATCAATAAGGTCGGTTCATTTTCAAGATCGTGTATCGCATTGGCAAGCGTGAGAGAGTTAGTCATGACTAATAAGCCGCGCTTAGCATTGAGCTGCGCGATTAAGCCTGAGGTAGTGCTACCGCTATCGATGATTATTCGATTATGGTCTTTGATCAGCTCGGCGGCGACTCTAGCGATTGAAAGCTTATTGGGTGCAATCTTGGCACTGAACTGCTGGGTTACTTCATCAGGCACAGCCACCGCGCCGCCGTACCGACGTAAAAGCAAGCCAGTCTTTTCCAAAGTGGCGAGATCTTTGCGAATGGTCACCTCAGAAGTTTCGAAACGTAAGGATAACTGCTCAACACTCACCTCACCTTGCTCATTGAGCAGGCTAATAATACTGTGACGGCGCTGTTGAGTGTTTCGTTTATTCATAAAACCTTTCGCTAAGTTTCGTTTCGAAAGGCGTATTATAGGTAAATGAAACTTAATTGCTAGTTTTTGCTTAATTAATACCAATTGCATTAAGTATTTGACCAGTTCAGAGCCCCTCAGTCTTTTCAATTCAAAGCGCATTGGTAAAGAAATGGTTATTCCCTTTTAAGCTAATGCAAAGCAGAAGTGGAAAGACTGAGCGGCTCACGTAGTGCGGGTTTCAAAACACTGTATGCTTCGCTATGGGATTTGGATATAGAATAACTATTAGCTCAAATCCCACTACTTGCCTACAGCGTTTTGAATTCCCGCTGAATGGTCAAACTTTTAATGCAATTAGTATTACGACTCTAAATGTGCAAATTACAGATAAAAAAAAGCCTCAACTTGATGTTGAGGCTTTTAGAATAAACTTATTACCGCTTGAATTTAGAATTTAGCTTCCAGTGAAAGGCTAACATGACGACCTTCGCCAACGGTTACATCTTTATAAGAACCACCCGCTAGATAATCAACATCAAATAGGTTCTTAACATTCATGCGAACGCTAACATCGCTACCCATGACATCCATAGTGTAAGCTGCGCCCATATCAAAACGCACATAGCTATCTTTAGTAATGGTGTTATCAGTACTGGCGAAGCGCTCACCCACATAAATAGCACCAAAGTTCAGCGCTAAATCATCAGTCATTTCGTAACGTGTCCAGATATTTGCAGACCATTCAGGTGCATCTACTGGCGTCATGCCATTTAAACCATCGCTCTCTGGGCGAATATATTCAGCGTCAAGATACATCATTGAGCTAGTCATGAACCACTTGTCACTGATCTGACCCTGAGCGCCCATTTCAAAACCTTTATGGCGTTGCTCACCGCTTTGAGTAGTAATCTGTGTGTCATCACCAACGGGTGTTGAAAGGTCTTCAGTAACAGTAACGTTTGATACCGTAATATCAAATACAGCACCGGTTAGTAGCAAGCTGCCATCAAACAGCTCCCACTTGGTGCCAATCTCATACTGCTCACCATATTCAGGATCTAGGTTCATCTTGTCATTGATATCATTAGGATCATTGACAATACCTTGTGGAGTAAAGCTTTTCGAATAGTTGACGTAAATACTACCGTTAGCAGCTGGTGAGTAAATCACACCAAATTTAGGTGATACAGCGTAACTGTTATTACCGTCGCCATCTTTCTTCTGTTCGTCATAACGCACGCCAGCGAGTACTTGCCATTCATCAGTAATAGTTACTAAATCTTGAACATAGAAACCATAGTGCTTGTATTCACTTTCATACTTGGTGCTATCGTTATTGTAATCAAGATCAGGTCTGTCGATCGGTGTGCCTGGAGTAACTGGAATAAAATTATCACCACCTTCTGACACATAGCTATCTTTCAATTGACCATAGTAGTAGTCAAGCATATTGGCACCAACAAGTAGTTGATGTTCCACGTCGCCAGTATAGAAGTTACCGGTGAAATCAACATAACCTGTTTTATGCTGCCAATCATCGTAACGGTCAAATGGCTTAATGGTATAGCCATCTGTCATTGCTGTTTCTGAGTATTGCGGCGATGAGTCTAAACGCTGGCGATTAAACTGCTGATCGTTATAACCCGCTTTTACCTGCCATGAATCAGAGATATGGTAGGTTAAATCAGCACCCATGTTAGTGATGGTATTATCAGTAAATGCCCACGGTTGATCCCAAATGATGTCACTGCCACCAATCAAATCGCCGCTGCTGTCTAACCAACCGCCAGTATCAATACCCGTCTTGTCTTGGGTATGGTCATACTTCACCGATAGTAATAGGTCATCGGTAATATCAAATTCAAGGTTTAAGTAACCTAACCAACGGTCACGCTCTTGGTTTGAACCATCTTGGTACTCACGCCAGTATTGAGTGTCTTGCTTAACAAGCACGGTACGGTAACGGATGGTTTCAGACTCGTTTAAGCTACCACCAGCATCAATTTGAAAACGAGTTGAGCCATGCTCATCGGTATCAAAACCAAAATCGAACATGGTTTCAGCTGTTGGTTTTTTGCTTACCATGTTAATCAGTCCGCCAGGGCCTGATTGACCATAAAGCATGCTTGAAGGACCTTTTAGGACTTCAACTTGCTGTAGTGTTTCGATTGGCTGTACATAATGAGACCATTGCTGTTGACCGTTTATCAAGAAGCCCGAACCAGAAGAAAGCTCAAAGCCACGAATGTTGAAAACTTGACGGTTCCATTTTTCACTACCGCCAGTCACACTTGAATCGTTAACTAACACTTCACCAAGATTAGTAGCTAACTGTTCATCGGTAACGAAATCAGGGATAACGGTGACCGATTGTGGAGTATCAAGAATGTCTATATCACCACGCATAGCGCCTGATGAAGAGCCAACGTTATAGTCATTAAAGCTACGTCCAGTAACGGTAATACGTTCGATATTAGTATCGATAACAGCATTAGAATCGGCTATCACTTCTTCAGCAAAAGAGGTTGATGATGCTAAAGCAGCAACAACAGCAAGACCGATACGAGAAAATTTAAAAGAAGTCTGAAAAGACATGATCAACCCCAAAAATGAAACCAATATGTAATAATTGGCTGCAATATAAATGAGAATTGTTTTTATTTATACTTCTTTACGTGTATTTACATTGTCAATGTGAACTAGCGCACAAGGACAACAATGCGTCAACCTGGAAAATTAAAATAGCCACAGACGAATCAAAATGTATCAATCGTTTAAAGCTTGTCAGATACTCCTCTTATACCAATTAGTATAAAGATTTGATCGCTCAGCGAGAGGTTAGCGGCTTTGAGGTAAGGCAATGAATGAAGAGCATAGTTATTCTACGTTCAAGTTCATTAACGCAGCATCAGAGCCACTAAAACTCGCCTGAAGGAGTGTTTTTGGCTTGCTACTTCGGCAACGAATAAACTCATAAGGGAACGACCATTATGTCATTACTCACTTTGGATTGACTGCCTTGAATTAGCGTGCCAAAAACGCTCTGAGTAGATCAACTTCTTATACTGATTGGTATTAATTGTGTATCTCAACAAAATCACAGCCTTTCTATGGCAGGTTATAAACCAAAAAAGCGACCTAATAAGGTCGCTTTTTAAACTACGGTAGCAATTATTTAGCTTTTTTAACTGGTCTTGCCCAGCCGGTTAAATGGCGCTGCTTAACCCGAGTTATCACTAACTCATCAGCTGCCACATCTTTAGTAATTGTTGAACCAGCACCTAAAGTTGCGCCTTTACCAATGGTTACTGGTGCAACAAGCTGGGTATCACTGCCTACAAATACATTGTCTTCGATAATGGTCTGGAACTTATTAGCGCCATCGTAGTTGCAAGTAATGGTACCTGCACCGATATTAACGCCACTGCCGATAGTTGCATCACCAATGTAAGCTAAATGGCCTGCTTTAGAACCTTTACCTAGAACGGCTTTTTTCATCTCAACGAAATTACCGATATGCGCATCTTCTTTAAGCTCTGCGCCTGGACGCAGGCGAGCGAAAGGACCTGCACTCGCTTTAACACCTACTTTGGCGTTTTCAATAATCGAGTATGGCTTTATTTCAGCATTATCGGCAATGTCACAATTAATCAGAATTGCACCAGCACCAATGGTCACGTTGTTACCTATGTTAACGCGACCTTCAATCACCACATTGACATCTATCATCACATCCATGCCAACGCTAACGTCACCACGAATATCGATACGGGCAGGATCACGTAAGTTAGCTCCCTCAAGCATCAACTTCTCAGCTGCACGGGCTTGGTAAGCGCGTTCCAGTTGCGCGAGCTGCACTCGGTTATTAGCGCCTTCAACTTCAACGGCAGATTCTGGCTGTGCAGTGGTAATAGCAACACCATCTTTATGAGCCATCGCCACAATATCTGTTAGGTAATACTCTCCCTGAGCATTATCTGATGAAAGCTGACCCAACCATGCTTTAAGTTGTTTACCCGGCGCCGCCATAATGCCCGTGTTGATCTCACTGATAGCTAGCTGCTCAGCATTGGCATCTTTCTGCTCAACGATGCCAACCACTTTGTTATCTTCACGAACAATACGCCCATAACCGCTAGGGTTTGGCAGATTGACAGTAAGAATGGCTAAACCGTTATCTTCACGAGCCGCAAGTAACGACTCCAATGTAGAAGCTTGAATAAGTGGTACATCACCATAAAGAATTAATACGGTGTCATCATCACTAATGTTGTCGTTAGCTTGAGCGACGGCATGTCCAGTACCTAGCTGCTCAGCTTGTAATACCCAGTTTAGTTGCTGCTCGCCAAGCTTAGCTTTTAGCTTGTCTGCACCGTAGCCGTAAACAAGCTGAATCGCATCGCTACCGACTTTATGTGCGGTATCAATAACATGTTGGACCATACTCTTATGGGCGATAGGGTGCAAAACTTTGGGAAGATCTGAGCGCATGCGGGTTCCTTTGCCTGCGGCTAAAATCACGACATTCAGTGCCATTTGTTAATCCTTGAGCTGATGCTTACTTATAAAATTTTTGAGCGCTGATTTTAAGCTAAATCAGCCATAAAAGCGACTCTCGCTAAATAGCATCCTATTCAAAAAGTCACAGCCTTATCAGCAACTAGAACCCATTGAGCAAGATCATCCATTGTGGCGACTTCACAACCTTCGATTAGCCTTAACTCGGTTAACCCACGAGAGTGTATACAGGAACCACAGAACTTAACTTGGCTACCTTGAGCGATAATAATCTCCAGCATCTGCTGGATGTTGTAACCCTCTGCAGGGTTTTGTTTTGGTATTACAGCGGTAACCGCATCAGACAATAAAAACAAACTGACCTTGGCTGGTGGATTCTCTTGCTCATTGAGCTGAATAGCTAAGCGCAGAGCGTTGAACAGTCTTTCTGAACCATAAGGAGCGTCATTTACAATAATTAGGATGTGTTGCATTGAAGAAGTCCCTGACATTTAATCGTCTGAGGGTAGCATTCAAACAGGAGAGAGGGTTTTACTAAGATCACGTTCTTATATTATCAAATATGAGACGGCATAAATGCCGACCTACAATTAGGCCTAGATGACAGGCTAGAGTCAGAGCTACGATAGAGGCGTTGGTATCAAATTGGAATTGACGGCATAAATGCCGACCTAC
>NZ_JBFRIY010000051.1:0-86766 GCF_041468565.1 Shewanella sp. 10N.286.54.B9 | reverse complement strand
GTGCTAGGTGCTAGGTAGGAAGAATAACGGCACATAATTCTAATTCAACTTACCAATTCACTTTTTATGCTTTGTCTATTTTGCTTTGTCGGCCCTCTATCCGGTTTTACCGTCTTAGCTCTATACAGGCTTTCCTAGGATCTTTGTTAGCTTTTGCTAGAACCTGCTTTTACCTTTCTTCAGCCACAAAAAAGGCGCTAACCTTGCGGTGAGCGCCTTTTTTCATCAACAATAACCTATCTGGTAATGTTCTTTTTGATGGTCTCGACAACGCGAAGCTGAGCAACTGCTTGAGCTAGCTCAATCGCTGCTGCTGCATAGTTGAAGTCTGCGCCAGCATCCGCCATAGCGGTTTCTGCACGACGCTTCGCTTCTGCAGCGGCTTGCTCGTCAATATCATCGGCACGCATAACGACGTCAGCCAATACTGAAACAGAAGAAGGTTGTACTTCCAGGATTCCACCCGAAAGGTAAAACACTTCCTCTTTTCCATCTTGCTTGACGATGCGCGCCATGCCAGGCTTGATATGTGTAAGCAGAGGTGCGTGACCAGGCATAACACCTAAATCACCTTCTGAACCAGTTACTTGTAGGTGTGCTACAAGACCAGAATAGATGCTACTTTCTGCACTTACAATATCAAGCTGTACTGTCATGGCTGCCATCCGTTCTCCTTAAACTCGTCTCTGTATTGCTACAGAGTACTCAGTTATTTTTTGTTAGCTTTCTCAACGGCTTCGTCGATTGAACCAACCATGTAGAACGCTTGCTCTGGAAGGTGATCGAACTCACCGTCTAGAATACCCTTAAAGCCACGGATTGTGTCTTTAAGAGAAACGTACTTACCTGGAGAACCGGTGAATACTTCAGCAACGAAGAAAGGCTGAGAAAGATATTTTTCAATCTTACGAGCACGGAATACAGTTGTCTTATCTTCATCAGATAATTCATCCATACCTAGGATCGCAATAATATCTTTCAGCTCTTTGTAGCGCTGAAGTACGGTTTGAACACCGTTAGCAACATCGTAATGCTCTTGGCCAACAACCTGTGGATCAAGCTGACGTGAAGTCGAATCCAATGGGTCAACCGCTGGGTAAATACCCAGAGAAGCAATGTTACGTGACAATACAACAGTCGCATCTAAGTGAGCGAAGGTTGTTGCTGGTGATGGATCCGTTAAGTCATCCGCAGGTACGTATACGGCTTGAACAGAGGTAATAGACCCTGTCTTAGTCGATGTAATACGCTCCTGAAGTACACCCATCTCTTCAGCCAATGTTGGCTGGTAACCTACTGCTGATGGCATACGGCCTAGCAGTGCAGATACTTCAGTACCTGCCAAGGTGTAACGATAGATGTTATCAACGAAGAAAAGTACATCTTTACCTTCGTCACGGAACTTCTCGGCCATAGTTAGACCAGTTAGTGCCACACGTAGACGGTTTCCTGGAGGCTCGTTCATCTGACCATATACCATGGCCACTTTATCGAGAACACCTGAATCTTCCATCTCGTAGTAGAAGTCGTTACCCTCACGAGTACGCTCACCTACACCAGCGAAAACTGATAAACCAGAGTGTGCTTTAGCGATGTTGTTAATAAGTTCCATCATGTTGACGGTCTTACCAACACCAGCACCACCAAACAGACCAACTTTACCACCCTTAGCGAATGGACATACAAGGTCAATAACCTTGATACCAGTCTCTAAAAGTTCAGTGGTGTTTGACTGATCTTCGTATGAAGGAGCTTCACGGTGGATCACATAGCGATCTTCTTCACCGATAGGGCCAGCTTCATCTACTGGTTGACCCAATACGTTCATAATACGGCCAAGGGTTTTTTCCCCAACCGGAACAGTAATTGGTGAACCAGAGTTTACAACCTCAAGGCCACGACGCAGACCATCTGAAGAACCCATAGCGATGGTACGAACTACACCACCACCTAGTTGCTGCTGAACTTCCAGCACCAAGCCTTCACTTTTGATCTCTAGAGCGTCATATACCTGAGGTACGGCATCATGTGGAAACTCAACGTCCACAACCGCGCCAATTACTTGGACAACAGTACCTGTGCTCATGATTAATCCTCTAAAACTTGTATTCGTTACCTAGCCTAAACGGCGGCGGCACCTGAAACAATTTCCGACAGTTCCTGCGTAATCGCAGCCTGACGGGCCTTGTTATAGACCAACTCCAAGTCACTGATAAGTTCACCAGCGTTGTCTGTCGCAGCTTTCATAGCAACCATACGGGCAGCTTGCTCAGATGCGATGTTTTCAACAACACCTTGGTAAACTTGAGACTCCACATAACGAACCAACAATGTATCCAAAAGTTCTTTTGGATCTGGCTCGTATAAGTAGTCCCAGTGATGAGAAATCTCATCTTCTTCTGACTTAGGCAAAGGTAGCAGCTGCTCGATCACTGGGGTTTGAGTCATAGTATTAACGAACTTGTTAAATACTACGTACAAACGATCCAGCTTGCCTTCGTTGTATGCTTCTAGCATGACACGTACTGTTCCGATCAAGTCAGTTAACGACGGAGCGTCACCTAAACCTGAAGCGTGAGCAGAAACCTGTCCACCAAAGCTATTGAAGAATTGTACGCTGCGTGCGCCAATTGGGCAGAATTCAACTTCTGCACCGGCTTCACGCTGCTTCTTCACGTCTGCGACAACCTTTTTGAAAAGGTTGACGTTCAGACCACCACAAAGACCACGGTCGGTTGACACTACAATGTAACCAACACGCTTGGCTTCTCGCACTTCCAAATAAGGATGCTTATATTCGAGAGAACCTTGCGCCACGTGACCGATCACCTTACGCATATTTTCTGCATATGGACGACTTGCTGCCATGCGATCTTGTGCTTTACGCATTTTACTCGCGGCAACCATCTCCATTGCAGACGTGATCTTCTGAGTGTTTTGAACACTCGCGATCTTGGTTTTAATCTCTTTAGCGTTGGCCATCTTTACTCTCCAATTCTGGACCTGAGGTGCCTAAGGCACCTCTAATTTTTACCAGGTTTGGGTTTCTACGAACTTGTCCAAGCTAGCCTTCAACTCACCTTCGATGTCGGCATTATAGTTGCCAGTTTCGTTGATGGTCTTCATTAGGTCAGCATGTTCACTGTTCATGAAAGAGAGCAGAGACGCTTCGAAATCACCGATCTTGTTCAGCTCAACACTCTTCAAGTAACCTTTTTCAGCTGCGAAAATAGACACAGACTGATCGGCAATACTCATTGGAGCATATTGCTTTTGCTTCATAAGTTCGGTAACACGCTCACCATGCTCAAGTTGAGCACGAGTTGCATCATCTAAGTCAGATGCAAACTGTGAGAACGCTGCAAGCTCTCGATACTGTGCAAGAGCGGTACGAATACCACCAGACAGTTTCTTGATGATCTTAGTCTGAGCCGCACCACCAACACGAGAAACCGAAATACCAGGGTTAACAGCAGGACGTAGTCCAGAGTTAAATAGGTCAGTTTCAAGGAAGATTTGACCATCGGTAATCGAAATTACGTTAGTCGGTACGAATGCAGATACGTCACCAGCTTGAGTTTCAATAATCGGTAGAGCAGTCAAAGAACCAGTTTGGCCTTTAACTTCACCTTTAGTGAACTTCTCAACATACTCAGCGTTAACACGTGAAGAACGTTCTAACAGACGAGAGTGAAGATAGAATACATCACCTGGGTATGCTTCACGTCCTGGTGGACGTTTTAGCAACAATGAAATCTGACGGTAAGCAACTGCTTGCTTAGACAGATCATCATATACGATCAGTGAGTCTTCACCGCGGTCACGGAAATATTCACCCATTGTACAACCAGAGTATGGAGCCAAGTATTGCAGTGCAGCAGCTTCAGAAGCTGTAGCAACAACAACAATGGTGTTCGCCAAAGCGCCGTGCTCTTCAAGCTTGCGTACTACGTTAGCAATGGTAGAAGCCTTTTGGCCTACCGCTACGTATACACACTTAATGCCTGAATCTTTTTGGTTGATAATTGCATCGATCGCAAGAGCGGTTTTACCGATCTGACGGTCACCAATGATCAATTCACGCTGGCCACGACCGATTGGGATCATGGAGTCAACAGCTTTATAACCAGTTTGTACTGGTTGGTCTACTGACTTACGCTCAATTACACCTGGTGCAATTACTTCAACAGGAGAGAAACCATCGCTATCGATAGGTCCTTTACCGTCAATTGGTTCACCTAGAGTGTTGACTACACGGCCTAAAAGACCACGGCCAACAGGTACTTCCAAAATACGGCCTGTTGTTTTAACTTTGTCGCCTTCAGCCAAAGTGGCATAAGGGCCCATTACTACGGCACCGACAGAATCGCGTTCTAAGTTCAACGCGATTGCAAAACGGTTACCAGGCAGCTCGATCATTTCACCTTGCATCACGTCGGCTAGGCCGTGGATGCGGATGATGCCGTCACTTACTGCAACGATAGTACCTTCGTTGCGAGCTTCACTAACGACTTCGAACTGCTCGATCCGCTGTTTAATCAGATCGCTGATTTCAGTGGAATTCAGTTGCATGCTCAAACTCCCAATTACGACTGCAGCGTATCAGACAGACGCGAAATTTTTCCGCGAACCGAGCCATCTATGACTAGGTCTCCTGCCGTGATAATTACACCAGCAATAAGGCTGGCATCTATGCTGCAATTCAGCTTAACTTTGCGTGCTAGACGTTTCTCTAAAGAAGCGCTCATTTCCTGTTGTTGCTCAGAGGTCAGCTCGGTAGCTGAAACGACAAACGCTTCAACTTCTTTCGCATACTCATGTTTCATCTCAACAAAGAGTTGAGCAACAGCGGGTAGCACTACTAAACGACCGTTTTCAGCCATTACCTTTAACAGGTTTTGAACTTGCTCATTGACCTGCTCACCACAAACTCCAATAAAGAGTTCAGCAAGCTGGTTACTGGCTAAAGAGCCAGACAGTAGTGGCTGCATAGTTTCGTTTTCACTAACTAGTGCGGCAAAGTTAAGCATTTCTGCCCAACTATCTACTGCGTTTTGTTCAAGAGCAAAATCAAAAGCTGCCTTTGCGTAAGGACGAGCGATGGTGGTTATTTCAGCCATAACTCAAACTCCTTATTTAAAGTTCAGCAACAAGTTTCTCAACTATGTCACTTTGGGCGGCTTCATCAATCGAACGTTCAAGAATTTTTTCTGCGCCAGCGATAGCTAGTGCAGCAACTTGCTTACGCAAGTCTTCTTTTACGCGATTACGTTCAGCTTCAATTTCTGCTTGACCTTGAGCGATAATTTTAGCGCGCTCAGTGTCAGCTTCGGCTTTAGCTTCATCAACGATTTGAGCTTTGCGTTTATTCGCAGACTCAATAATTTCGTTAGCAGTCGCTTTTGCATCTTTTAGTTGGTCAGTGGCTTTCGCCTGTGCCAACTCAAGGTCTTTCACGGCACGGTCAGCATCGGCTAGACCGTCGGCAATCCTTTTTTGGCGTTCTTCGATGGCATTCATCAAAGGAGGCCAAACAAACTTCATGCAAAACCACACGAAGATAATAAAGGCAACCGTCTGACCGAGTAGGGTAGCGTTGATATTCACAACAGCCTCCTATTAAGTTTAAAGACAGAAGCGTTTATTAAAGCATTGCACCAAGAGGGTTAGTAAATAGCATGAATAATGCAATACCAACACCGATCATAGTTACGGCGTCCAAAAGACCCGCTACGATGAACATTTTAACTTGTAGCATAGGAGCCATTTCTGGTTGACGCGCAGCGCCTTCCAAGAACTTGCCACCTAGTAGGCCGAAACCGATAGCAGTACCTAACGCACCCATACCAATCAACAGAGCAACAGCAATAGCTGTCATGCCTAATACAGTTTCCATCTCTATCTCCAATATTCTAAATCTTTGTTATTAATGATTTAGTTTAAAAATTTCTACAGCAGTCCTTAATGATCTTCATGCGCCATGCTTAAGTAAACAATGGTCAACATCATGAAGATAAACGCTTGCAAAGTGATAACTAAAATATGGAAAATTAACCAACCTAGTTGTAATGTTACACCTAGAGTAGATAACGCCCAGTTAGCACCGTACATCAACGCAATAAGGATGAAAATCAACTCACCCGCATACAAGTTACCAAACAAACGCAGTGCCAATGAGATTGGCTTAGCGATTAAAGTAACCGTTTCTAGCAGGAAGTTGACGGGTATCATTGCCCAATGGTTAAAAGGCTGCATGGTCAGTTCTTTAACAAAACCTGAAACGCCTTTGACTTTAATGCTGTAGTAAATAATCAGCAAGAACACACCAATAGCCATGCTAAAGGTAATGTTTAAGTCTGTCGTTGGTACAACTTTCATGTAAGGGATGCCAACTAAAGAAGCAGCATGTGGGATCCAGTCAACTGGAACCATATCCATGAAGTTCATCATGAATACCCAAACAAAAATCGTTAATGCCAACGGAGCAATAACAGGATTGCGGCCATGGAAGGTCTCCTTAACGCTATTGTCAACGAACTCAACTATCATCTCGACAAAACACTGAAGTTTGCCGGGAACACCGGTAGTTGCTTTCTTGCCAACGCTATGGAACAGCCACAAGAACAAAACACCAAGCCCAACCGAAAAGAACAACGAATCAATGTGCCATGTCCAGAAGCCTTCGCCAACACTTAGGTTGGTAAGGTGGTGCTGGATATAGCCCTGCGGTGTTAACGCTTCACCAGTTGCAGCCATGATTCATCCCACTTAACTTTGCTTGAAATATAAAGGAGCTGTCCAATGCACTATTAACGTTAGGGTGTAACAAACAAAAAGAGGCATAAAGCCGACTTCAATATTGATAAACACTAGCGAAAACATTGCTATGGTTAACAGCATCTTTACCGCTTCCCCCCAGTAAAAAGTCTTAACAACTTTAGCTGCGGAGCTTGCTCCCGTATGGGAAAAAGCGAGGGTTGCGAATACAAAATTAGGGAGTACAGCAATAGCGCCACCTGCTAAAGCAGATACACCATACTGAGCTCCCCACAGAGCGAAAAAGAAAACTGAAACACTCCCAGCCAGCGCCGCCTGTATCAAAACCAATTTATAGGCTGACCATCGGCCACGTCGTGCTAAAACCTTGCTCAATTTATCTTCTCCGCATTATCACTTCCTGTTTCGATGACCGGACTACATATATCCGTATAAACCCGAGGTACAAAAAGCTTGCGAAAGTATACCGTTTCAGTGTTTCAAAGCAAGTTTAACAGCTAGAAAAAGGAGACTTTTAGCGTGATCTACGCCAAAAGTCTAAAAGAGTAAGATTAACAGATGTCACAAAGTTACATAATATAGTGTTAACTTTGTTTTTTTTAGCGGATTTTGCTGATAATACCCTCTAATTCAGCCAAATTTTGATAGTTAATTACCATTTTCCCCTTACCTTTCTTATTGTGGGTAAGAGAAACTTTAGCACCTAGCCTTTCAATTAATTGGCTCTCAAGACGGACTACATCGTGATCTTTAGCTGGTTTTTCGACGATTTCAGTTTGGTTTAAGGTTTTATTAACTAACCGTTCAGTTTCGCGAACTGTTAATTCTTTCGAAACCACTAATCTTGCCAAATTTGTTTGCTCGTCACCTTCAATTGCGAGCAAAGCGCGACCATGTCCCATATCAATATCGCCATATTCCAACATGCGTTTTACCGGCTCATTAAGGCCATTTAAACGCAGCAGATTGGATACAGTCGCACGAGATTTACCGACCGCGTCAGCAATCTGTTGATGAGTCAGCTCAAACTCTTCAATCAAACGATTTAACGCAATCGCTTCTTCCATTGCGTTGAGGTCTTCGCGTTGAATGTTTTCAATCAACGCTATGGCTACAGCGGCTTCGTCAGGGACTTGCTTTACAATACATGGGATCTTGGTGAGCCCAGCGAGTTGCGACGCGCGCCAGCGACGTTCACCGGCAATAATTTCATAACCGTCGGCAGATATCTTGCGAACAACAATAGGCTGAATCACCCCTTGTGCTCGAATAGACTCTGCGAGCTCTTCAAGCGCTTCGCTAGACATATCCTTTCGTGGCTGATATTTACCCGGCTGCAATCTATCAATATCTAAAGTGATAAGATCATCATTTTTTATGTCTTGCTCACCTTCAGTCGCTTTAGGTTCTAATCTTTTACTGGCTGCGTGGCTAGTACTTAAAAGTGCATCAAGCCCTTTACCTAAGCCTCTTTTCTTCAATGTCATCTCTATTCCTTAGTCTTGCTCAGCCAGATCTAATTGCTCTGCACGGCGAATAATTTCCCCCGCCAATGCGAGGTAGGCTTTTGCTCCCGCGCTCGATTTGTCGTAATACATCGCTGGCGCCCCAAAACTTGGCGCTTCAGCAAGTCGAACATTCCGTGGGATCACTGTACGGTAAACTTTCTCACCAAAATGCTGTTTCAATTGATCAGACACATCGTTAGATAAACGATTACGTGGATCGTACATAGTACGCAAGATCCCTTCGATATGCAGACCAGGGTTTACCATAGAGCCTAACTTGCTAATGGTATCCATCAATGCAGTTAAGCCCTCTAAGGCATAATATTCACATTGCATCGGCACTAATACTGAATCCGCCGCAGACATAGCATTAACGGTCAACATATTGAGTGAAGGTGGGCAATCGATAAAGATAAAGTCGTAGTCATCTTTAATAGGTGCAAGAGCATTACGTAAACGGATCTCTCTGGCGAAAAACTCCATCAGCTTTATTTCAGCCGCGGTTACATCACCGTTGCCCGCAATAAGATCGTATTTTCCGTTTGTGTCTCGGCAAACAACTTCTTCGAAAGACTTCTCTTCAACCAAAAGTTCATAGGCAGTATTTTCGACTTCATATTTGTCGATACCACTCCCCATGGTCGCATTACCTTGCGGATCGAGATCGATCAACAACACTCGACGTTTGGTTGCCGCTAAAGAAGCCGCGAGATTTACACAAGTCGTTGTTTTTCCGACGCCACCTTTCTGGTTGGCTACGGCAATTACTTTACCCACAATATCACCCTGTAAGTCACTTTTATTATGTTCCGGCCCTCTCTCATTGGCAGTGCTAAAAATGAGGGGGAAATTAGTAACAAATTGCTTGAAGCGCTGAAAGAATGCAACTATTCAGTACGCTTTATCTGCATTGCTGCAAATTTTCAGGCCGAATTTACAACTCAGCCCACTGCAACAAACACGTATATGACCAGTTAGGCCATATCGTTTTAATTAGTCTTGTTTCACTACGCGCAATAAATGGCGTTGTTCATCTAGCCTTGGAACCACGAGTTCTATGGTGTCAGTCACAACAAAACCTTCAGGCATATTCGCCATCTCATCATCGCTCAACTGGCCTTTTAAGGCATAAAAACAGCCATCAGCCTTTGGCAAATGGTGACACCACTGCAGCATATCTTGAATAGAGGCAAACGCTCGACTCAATACACCGTCAAATAACGCTTCAGGTTGATACGCTTCAACGCGGCTTTCAATCGATGAGATATTGTTGATCCCAAGCTCAAATTGAACCTGCTTTTGAAAGCGGATCCTTTTCCCCAAACTATCGAGTAATACAAACTCTTTGTCTGGATTTAAGATCGCTAATGGGATCCCCGGTAGACCAGGGCCAGTACCAACATCTATAAAACGTGTGCCTTTAAGATGTGGCGATACCACTAAGCTATCCATAATGTGGCGAATTAGCATCTGCTCAGGGTCACGTACAGAAGTCAGGTTAAATGCCTTATTCCATTTATTGAGCATGCCAACAAAGTCAACAAGTTGCTTTTTTTGCTGCTCGCTAGCATCTAGGCCAACTTCAGCCATGTATTCATTTAACTGGGCAAATAACACTAGTCGTGTCCTCGAAACAAAGTAAATCAGATATTCATCGGTATTATGAAGCGCAGAAAAGATGAAAGGAAGCCTCAAAGCTTCCCTTTATCGTGCATAACCGCGTTATATTGCGTTATTTAAGCGCTTCTTTTCAATAAACCGCGTTTTTTTAAATGAACCAGCAAAATTGAAATTGCTGCTGGCGTCATACCAGAGATACGAGAAGCTTGGCCAACCGTTTCAGGTTTATGTTCATTCATCTTGGCAATCACTTCATTTGATAGCCCTGGAACCTCTTGATAATCAAGATCCAAAGGTAAACCCGTTGTCTCATGGCGAATCGCTTTATCGATCTCATCTTGTTGACGCTGGATATAACCTGAGTATTTAACCTGGATCTGCACCTGCTCTGCAGCACGTTGATCATCAATGCCAGGACCAAAACCGTCGATAGACATCAATGTTGGATAATCAAGTTCTGGACGGCGCAGCAGATCTTCAAAAGTTGCTTCACGTGCAATCGGTGTTTTCAGATGTGGATTTAACACATCAACAAGGGGTGATTTAGGGTGGATCCACTGACCGCGCAAACGCTGTAACTCAGTTTCGATCGATTCCATTTTATCACTAAATTTAGCCCAACGTTCATCGTCAACCAGACCTAACTCGCGACCTTTTTCAGTCAGACGCAGATCAGCATTGTCTTCACGAAGTAGTAAGCGGTATTCCGCACGGCTAGTGAACATTCGGTAAGGTTCTTTGGTGCCTAAGGTTGATAGATCGTCTACCAACACCCCAAGGTAAGCTTGATCGCGACGTGGGCACCAAGTCTCTTTTCCTTGCACCTGTAGTGACGCATTCATGCCCGCTAATAAACCTTGAGCACCCGCTTCTTCATAGCCAGTGGTGCCGTTGATCTGTCCAGCAAAGAACAAACCATTAATTGATTTGGTTTCTAATGAATTTTTAAGATCTCGTGGATCAAAATAATCATACTCAATCGCATAGCCAGGTCGCATGATTTCAGCGTTTTCCATGCCTTGAATTGAGCGAACCAAATTTAGCTGCACATCAAACGGTAAGCTTGTTGAGATACCGTTCGGATAGATCTCGGTAGTATTTAACCCTTCTGGCTCAATAAAGATCTGATGCGAATCTTTGTCAGCAAAACGGTTAATTTTATCTTCGATAGAAGGGCAGTAACGTGGACCAATGCCTTCGATAACACCCGAATACATAGGGCTACGATCGAGTCCTGCACGAATAATATCGTGAGTGCGTTCGTTGGTATGGGTGATATGACACGAAACCTGCTCTGGATGCTGGCTAACATCACCAATAAACGACATCACAGGTAGGGGATCATCACCTTTTTGCTCAGTCATTTTAGAAAAATCAATGGTGTTTGCATCGATACGTGGTGGTGTACCGGTTTTAAGTCGGCCAACACGGATCGGTAATTCTCGTAAACGATGGGAGAGGGCAATCGCTGGCGGATCGCCGGCTCTACCGCCGCTGTAATTCTCTAATCCAATGTGGATCTTACCGCTTAAAAATGTGCCTGTAGTTAGCACTACTGCTGGTGCTTCAAACGCTAGGCCCATTTGAGTTACAACGCCGACTACGGTGTCATTTTCTACAACAAGATCGTCTACCGCTTGTTGGAAAATTCGTAAGTTCGGTTGGTGCTGTAAAATCTCTTGGATCTTGTGTCGATAAAGCGCTCTATCAGCTTGAGCACGAGTAGCACGTACTGCAGGACCTTTGCTTGAGTTCAATGTTCTAAATTGAATCCCTGCGTAGTCAGTAGCAATTGCCATTGCTCCGCCTAAGGCATCAATTTCTTTAACCAGGTGTCCTTTGCCTATGCCGCCGATAGCTGGATTACAGGACATTTGTCCTAAAGTATCTATGTTGTGGGTTAGCAAAAGTGTTTTGGAGCCCATTCTGGCAGAAGCTAACGCCGCTTCTGTTCCAGCATGACCACCACCAACAACGATTACATCAAACCGTTCATGAAAATGCATTCGACAGCCTTCGATTGGTAAAAAGGATAAAAACCTGTTTCTGAGCAGATCATTTTAGCATTTGCTTTGCCTAAGGTGAACGATCTATTTTGCCTGTTTTGATCAACACCGATCTGCTTAATAGATCTTAAGATCTTTAAATAGATCTCTTATTATGTTTACTATTAGGATCGCCTTTTTCGGTGGATAACCGTATTTCCTTATTAAAATCAGAAGGTAATGCGTGATCAAACCTGTGATCTGATCGCGATCTAACTGTCCTAAGCTTGGGGATAGATCGCCTAGTTATCCACAAGGTGGATCATTGAGCAGATCGGGTGTGAATTAATACAAGCTTTGATCAGATCAAAATAATAGCTTATCCACATATTTATACTTTTAAACCCTAATATGTGGATAAGTTCGATCTAAACTGTGAGTGTTTCAAAAGTTAATAGATAAAAACGATCAACAAAAGGATCTTAAAGTTGATCTTGCCAACCTGCTAGCCAAGCAAGTGCTGGTTCTTCTGGGATTGGATCGTATTGCACATCGATCTGGATCTTATCCACAAAAACTTGTGCACCGCATAAACTCAATGCGTCCACCAGCTTTTCTGGTCCTTGGCAAAAAGTATCGTAGCTGGAGTCACCAATTGCGCACAATGTAAATTTTGTCGCAGCCAGATCGGGTTTTCTAGCTAAGATCTCATCCAAAAAAGGCACTATATTGTCAGGAAGATCACCTGCTCCGTGAGTAGAAGAGGCGATCAACCACAGCGATTTAGGGTCAAGATCATCAAGATTTGGGCTCAAATGTATGCGAGTTTCATGGCCTAGATCGATCAATTGGTCTGATAATTCATCGGCTACGTACTCCGCACTCCCCAAAGTTGTACCCACTAATAGTTCTATTTTTGCCATGTTATTTCCTAAATTAAGCCGACTTTAACAACGATTATGTTGTGCATGATAGGTGAAAACTACCTTTCAAGCTAAGTGATACCAGCCATTTAATGTGTAAATTTGAGCTAGATAACAACTGCTATTCGATAACATACCGAATAGCAGCTATCGAACTTCAACTCAATGACAGCTTGCGTTCTACTATATTGCTGATAGCTTATGTCGCTATAACAAAAATATAACAAATGAGTGATTTTCAATTTAAATCATTCAATAATAAAGAGTATTAATATGACGTTAGCTTCTGTTACAGGCCAATTCGCTGATATGGCTTGGGGACCACATATGCTGGTACTACTTGTCGGTGGCGGTCTTTTCTTCCTTATCTATTCACGTTTTATTCCCTTCAGATATATAGGCCACGCAATTGCAATTTTGCGTGGAAAGCACCCAGATAAAGGTGCACAAGGGCAGATTAGTCACGCGGGTGCACTTTCTAGCGCGATGGCTGGAACGGTCGGCATGGGCAATATAGGCAGTGTGGCAGTAGCGATTATGGTTGGTGGTCCCGGTGCTATTTTTTGGATGTGGATCAGCGCGATAGTCGGAATGGCAACGAAGTTTTTTACCTGTACATTAGCCATTATGTACCGCGGAAAAGATGAAAATGGTCAACTGCAAGGCGGACCCATGTACATCATTACCGAGGGGTTAGGCCCTAAGTGGCGCTTTCTTGCGGTGTTCTTTTGTTTGGTGGGGTTAGTGGGAAACTTTCCGCTGTTTAATACTAATCAATTAGTACAGATCTTAAGAGAATGGTTGGTGATCAAGCCAGGTTTTTATAGTGCAGCGCAAGATACATTCTGGCTCGATCTAAGTATGGGGATAGTCGTTATGCTGCTGGTTGGCAGTGTGATTTTGGGTGGGATCAAGCGTATCGCCAGTGTGGCGCAAAGTGTGGTTCCAGCGATGATCTTCATCTATATGGGTTGCGCACTGTACGTGATTGGTAGTCATATCAGTGAGATCCCTGGTTATTTTAGTTTGATTGTTACTGAAGCATTTTCGCTTGATTCTGTTGGCGGTGGGATCTTAGGTACCATGCTAATCGGCATTCGCCGAGCAGCATTTTCAAATGAAGCGGGAATTGGCACTGAGGTGATGGCCCATGGTAGTGCTAAAACCAATGAACCAGTAAAAGAAGGACTGGTCGCCATGTTAGGCCCTGCCATTGACACCTTATTAGTTTGTACTGCAACGGCAATGATTATTCTAATATCAGGTGTGTGGCAAGGTAGCGAGGCTGCTGGAGTCAATCTGTCGGCACAAGCTTTTGAGTTAACCATGCCAGGCGTAGGTCCATACTTACTAATACTGTGTGTTTTCTTTTTTAGTATTAGCACTATATTCACGCAAGCATTTTATGGTGGTCAGTGTTTTAGCTTCCTGTTCGGTGCCAAGAGGTTGCGCAAATACCAGTATGTATACCTGTTAACTATTCTATTTGCTGCAACCGCAACTTTAGATGAGATCATTAACCTTATCGATGGCGCATATGCGTTAATGGCGATCCCAACGATGGTATCGGCTTTGTTATTAGCACCAAAAGTTAAGGTTGCTGCCGATGATTACTTTGCGCGGTTCAAGCAAAAACAGCGCGATGGGGATATGGCTATGCTAGGTAACGTATCAGGAAAAGAGGGGAGTTAGTCAAACTTCAGTTTTATTAGCTAAACAACAAGGCTCTGCAATAAGCAGAGCCTTTTTTATTGATGGTGCTAACGCTATATATGCAAGCAGTTAAGCGACCGCTTGTACCTGAGATGCCAGTAACCAGATAGCCAGTGCGATAAAAATCACGCCCATAAACTTATTCTGATAAGTGCGGAATTTTTCATTTTTAAGCAGAGGTTTACCTAAGCTGCCAACTAAAGCAACCAGTAATAGGTTAAAGCTCAAGCCCATTACATTGAGCAATAAACCCAATGCTAGCATCTGCTCACCTGAACTTGCACTTAGCTGCGTTGAAACAAACTGTGGCAAAAACAGCACAAAAAATATCAGCGCCTTAGGGTTAAGTAGGTTACTCATTACTGCGCGGCGATAAAGTTGCTTTGCTAGATTGTTTTGTTGCTCTATTTCTGGCGCATCGGCAGCTGAGCTACGGATGCAGTCCCAACCCATTTTAAGTAGGTAGGCGCCACCTAAAATACGCAGCAGTTCTAACGCGAATGGATTCATCGCCACTAACGCCGATACACCCATAGCTGCAAGTATGGTTAAAATGAGTCCCGATGTGGCATTACCAAAGCTGGCATAAACGCCGACTTTTTTGCCATAACTTAGGCTAGAACTGGCGATCAGTAACATATCAGGCCCAGGAATTAAAAGTAGGGCAACCACGGTAGTTAGGTATAAAGGAAGTAACGCCAGATCGATCATCATTAATGCACTATATAAAAGGAAACAATCAAACAAGGCGCGGATTTTACAGCTATCCAACATGAATGAAAGTCATGTTGGATTTAAATGAGAGGTCAAGTTGGCAGGGTTTGTTTACGCGTTACTTTTGCTATCGAGCTGAATGCTTCTATGATGAGAAATCAATTTTGAAAACATCTGTTGCGTCAGTCATATTGGCTTCGACGATTAACAACGAGAATACGACTATGCATGGTAAGAGTAAACACACTGCTACGGGATTAATGCTATGACGAGTCCATATTCTGCCAAGCAATGGTTGCAGTTAAATCTACAACAACAAGGTTTGCTTGCGCCTGAAAAGTCAGTGGCAGATGCCATTTCGCAGTTGAGTTATGTGCAGATTGACTCGATTAACGTGGTTGAGCGCGCACACCATCATGTGCTTTTTAACCGCGTAGCCAAATATCAGCCGTCACAACTTCAACAGTCCATGGTGAACAAAGAGATATTTGAATATTGGTCTCATGCTGCCGCTTATTTGCCTATTAATGACTACCGCTTTAGCTTGTTTAATAAAAGCCGTATTAAGCAGGGCGGCAAGCACTGGTTTGAACCTGAACATAAAGTTATCCGCGAGGTGAAAGCAAGAGTCGCTGCCGAAGGGCCATTAAAAGCCAGTGATTTTAGCCATGATTCAAACACCCATAAAAGTGGATGGTGGGATTGGAAACCGGCTAAGCGTGCATTGGAACAATTGTTTATGCAGGGCGAGTTGATGGTGCTGCAGCGCGATAAATTCCACAAGGTGTACGACTTAACTGAGCGTGTATTACCTAGCCATATCAATAGCCAAGCGCCAACTGATAGTGAATTTGCCCGTTATCTCATTGAGCGTTACATCAAAGCCCACGGTTTTGGTAGCCAGCAGCAGATGCTTTATTTGCGTAAAAATATTAAAGCAGTATTAGTTAAAACACTTAACGAGATGTGTTTGGCCGGTGAGTTGGCGCAATTTTCCCTAGCGGGAGTAAGCTATTTTTACAACCCTAGTCAGCAGTTGCTTAGTACGATCCCAAAACGAGTTTGGCTACTTAACCCTTTCGATAACTTAGTGATCCAAAGACAACGACTAACACAGCTATTCGATTTTAATTATCAGATAGAGGTCTACGTGCCCGCCGCTAAACGTCAATATGGTTACTACTCACTCCCTATATTGTGGGGCGATAAATTTGTTGGCCGAGTCGACGTTAAAGCTGAACGTAAAACGGGAATATTGTTATTACAGAATTTGGCGGTAGAGGAGGGGGCGTTTACTTCAAACAACCGCTCTGAATTTGATGAGTTTATTCATGAGCTAAAGTTAGCGATTAATCAATATGCGGCCTTTAATGGCTGCGAAAGTTGGCAGTTGCTTAAGTCTAATCATAGCGGCGTCGAGGCTGAGCTGTCGTTTTAGGGTAATGGTTTTATTTAAAGTCGGGTGATGGGTATAGAGTTTTTACTGTTTAATTTAGGCCTTTCCCTTACTCACGGCATTTTACTTGGGGCTTTGTTGCCCGCTTTTGCTACTCTATGAGCCATCATCACCTTTTAGCTTGAATGTCATATGAAATTAGACGAGATAATTACCACTTTGAGTCGCGGCGACTTAACTGAACTTCCTGTTACTGCTTTGCAGGCGGCTAGACTGCAGTGGCCTGAATTACTGCCAGTTATTGATGAATTAATACAACGATTTATTGCTGATGAGACCTTGTCTGACACCGAGTCTAATCTGCTATTTTTCGGTATTTGCCTTATTGCCGACCGTAAGCAGTACAGCAGTTTGGATTCTATGATTCATCTCACCAATAAAGACGACTGCGGTAGCCCGTTAGAGGCATTGCTGGGTGATTTTATCGCTGCAGATCTTGCTACTGTTTACTATATTTTGGCGCAAGGGCAACCTGAACAGCTGTGCTTTTTGGTTAACTCTGATAAAGCAGGCGAAATGGTTAAAATAGCTGCCTTAAATGCATTGTTTACCCAACTGCATACTAGTCAAATTGATAGAGCAACACTTGATCAATACGTTGCAGGCTTTATTGATAGCCTTGTCGAAAATGGTCACTCCATCGCCCTATTTGAGCTGATTAATCTATTAATTTCTAATAAGTTTAATCAGTACCATGGCCAGTTTATTGGTTATGTCGAAAGTAATTTAATCGATGAAGGCCCTGCTGAGAACCAGTGCATCCTTGATTGGGATAATCAGTCTATTGGATATTCAGCATGGGAAAGCGGCCTAATCAGTGCTGATTATGATGTTATTGACTCACTAAGTCAGTGGGCAGGTTTTAATGCTGAATCAGAAATGAACGACGAAGAACTTATGGCTGTTTTCGATGACCTAATGAGTTCGCCAAGAGAAGTTGATGATAGCTACTTTGAAAGCCTTGATGCTAAGCAGCCTTTTATCGCCGACATTCAAGCGGGCCGCAATGATCCTTGCCCTTGTGGCAGTGGCAAGAAATACAAGAAGTGCTGTTTGAATTAGGCTATAAACTTTTGATTATGGTTTGGTAGTTCAAGTTTTGTTGCAAGTAAATCTGGCCTACATGGTAATAAGCGTTTCATGCGCTTTGTAGACATTTTCCATTTGGGTCAGATTGATACGGGTATAGCTGTAACTGCTATCAAGAAAACCGGTGACTGCCTTGACTGACATTTATCCATTTGCCAATTTTGCAGCATCTTTCCAAAGGTAACTAGGCATAGGCTCATGCAACTCCCAAGTGATATTCATTGGCTGTGAACCGCTAGTTTCTGTCAAGTTAACCCATCCCAAGTTCACAAATCCCATCGTATTGCCATTTTCATCTTTATTTGATTCTCGCACCCATAACATGACTTTTTTACCTATTTCTTTATGCTGAATATAGGCTAGCCCTTTACCGCTATCAGGTCTTGCTGAGTTTTGAGTTTGCCAGTGGAAGTGAGTTGGGCTCATAGCATAATCATGGTAAAGCGTTGTTGGTGAAAAATGCTGATCTGACTTTTGTAATGTGACAAATAGTAGTTCTACGTTGAGGCTTTTTAAGTTGAATACTCCCTCGCGGCTCACTGCTTGTTTTTCGAAGTTCGATCCACCCAGGCCAGCGATAATTTGCTCTCGTGTATAGCGGGCATTAAGTTGTAAAGGGCAAGGGAAATCTGCACTAAGCTTTTGAACTTGGGTATCGTTATTGTCTAATAAGTAATTGATAACCTGTATTAATTCAGTTTGATATTCAGTGTGAGCAAGTGCTGATAAACTTTCAGATAAAGATTCGTAGCCTAACTTATCTCCAGCACAATTCCAAAAATCATAGTGGCACATCAGCGCCATTTTCTGCTCTATTGGGTCCCCATTGTCTATCCACTTAAAGTCATTTATTGCGAGTGAGCGAATAAATGTTAGATAAGTTCTAGCATCGCATCTCATTAAGCTGTTGCTAATGGCTTTGTGATAAATTTCAGCTATAGGGGTTTCATCTACTTTTTCTATTAGTTCTAGATCACTTAAAAGGCGTGTCCATCCTCCACCCTGTTTAGGTTTTTTCTTGTAAATATCATTAAGCTGAATGTTAGGATTGAATCTTAAAAAATTGCCTAATGTTAACTGCTGGTCTGTATGCTCTTGAAAGTTTTGGATATAGGATTTTAGTTTTCTCTGATTTAATATCGCTTTTTTAATGTTAGTTAAGATTATTTCTTTGGTTTTTTTCTGCAGTTCTATGTGACAGCCAAGCGGAAGATGCGGAAATCCATGTTCTATTTCTTTGCTTATGGCTGTATGGGTCTTGCCTATTAAAGCTCTAAATTTTTGTGAAAAATCATATTCAGCTTTAGCGTTACCAACAAAATCCAATACTGTGACGCACTCTTTACCATCGCTGTGACGTAAGCCTCGGCCTAGCTGTTGTAAAAAAATAGTCAAGCTTTCTGTTGGGCGTAAGAAAAGTAAGGTATCAATTTCTGGGATATCAACGCCTTCGTTGAATATGTCGACAACGCAGAGAATATTAATATTACCTAGTTGCAGCTCTTGTCTAACAACGTGCCTTTCAGAAGCATTTTTACTGGTAAGTACCGCGCTCGGTATACCTTTGAGACAAAACTTTTCAGCCATATATTGAGCATGATCTTGGTTGACACAAAAAGCCAATGCACGCATTTCTCGAGGCTTGGTGACAAGTTCCTCAATGTTTTGCAGTATTTTCTGTAGTCTTTGATCATTTTGAGTATAGAGTTGAGTGAGCTCACTTGGGTTATAACGGCCGTTTTCCCACTTAACCTGACGTAGATCGGTATTATCATCGATGCCAAAATATTGAAAAGGACATAAATGCCTTAGATTTATCGCTTCTGGTAATCTGAGTTCTGCTGCTATCACACCACCAAAGTCATCTAATATATTTTTGCCGTCATGACGTTCGGGTGTAGCGGTAAGTCCGAGTAAAATAGTGGGGGAAAAATGACTGATAAACTTTCGATAACTATCAGCTGATACATGATGAACTTCATCAATCACTATGAAATCATAAAAGTCTGAGTTTAGCTGTATATTGTCTATCTGATTATTAAGGCTCTGGATTGATGCAAAAAGTTGGTTAAATGAATCTGGTTTATGTTGTCCGACCCATAACTCACCAAAATTAGGCTGTTTTAGGACAGCTCTAAAACTTTCGATTGCCTGTTTTAATATCTCTTCTCTATGAGCAATGAATAGAATTCTTGCTGTAGGGTTGTTTTGATAGAAACGTTTAAAATCGAAAGCTGATATCAGCGTTTTCCCTGTACCTGTAGCGGCTACTATCAGGTTCCTATTTCGACCATGAATATTTCGCTCAGCATCTAATCGTTCCAAAATTTCAATTTGATGTTGGTGAGGGCTTAAATCGAAGAATACCGTACTTGAAAAATCTTTATCTCCACGACCAGCACTAAGAGAACGCTTTAGCTTGCAGCTCGCCTTCTCTGATCCATCGAAAAACTCAAATTCAGGCTGCTGCCAATATGTTTCAAATGTACTGAATGTTTTCTCTATGATGTGTGGAATTTCTTGGTTGGTGATCTTCAAGTTCCACTCTAGTCCGTTGGTTAGCGCTGACCGTGAAAGGTTTGATGAACCAATATAGCCAGTATGAAATCCAGAATCTCGCATGAATAAATAGGATTTAGCATGAAGACGTTCTTGGTTATGGTTATAGCTTAGTTTTACTTCGGTATTAGGGAGCCGGGCTAACCATTGCACGGCTTTAAGATCTGTAGCCCCCATATATGATGTAGTAATAATTTGAAGTTTATGTTTGCTGTTACTGGTAAAAGTTCGCAGTTCATCCATGAAGATCCTGAGACCTGTCCATTTAATAAATGAAACTATCCAGCAGATCCTATTAGAAGATAATATTTCACGCTTTATTTCACTTTCCAGCGAAATACCTTGGTTACTTCCACAGAACAGTTCACTCTGTGTGAGGCCGGTAAGAGGAGTTACTTTATCAATATGCGCGGATAATTGAGCTGAAACAGGGTCTTGCTTGTCAAATATTGCTGTAAGGAGTTTTGCTGGTTGGTTAATGGTGAAACTTGATAAATCGAGGTTATCAATTCTTTCTTGGAGCCAGTAGATAAGCTCATTAGCGAGCGTTATTTGGGCTAATGGAGAATCTTTGGTATTTTTAGATTCTGATATAGCAAGGTGGAATACCTTAACTAATGCGCGAGTCAGCCAGAGGGTTTGCTCTGTTGAATCCAGATTTCTTTCTGCAATAAAGAACTTATCTTTATCTAACTTATAACTAATAATTTTAGTTATTAGTTGTTCATAAATACCTGTTTGCATTGAAAAACTCAAGCTGCCTCAATTAGAGTCAACTATGCCAGGTCAGCTTATGATTGCAAGATGTTGTTAACTAATTATTAGTGATAGAACTAAACTTCGTCGTTGGTGATGCGAACGTTAACTACCAAACTATAGTAGCTACGCGTTATCATGGTTTTCCCATAACGTTTAGTGCTCAATTATGCCCACTTCTCAAAATCCCAAGTTACCCATAGACGCCCTCTATCAAGAGTTTAAATATTCTATTAAAGACAATCACTTAGTAGTTGAGTCTGATACAGGCTCAGGTAAGTCAACGCGTTTGCCGCTTTGGTGTACTGAAGCTGATGAAAGCGACAACAAGATGCGGGTGTTGGTGGTTGAGCCGCGGCGAGTGGCGTGTTTGGCGCTGGCAGACTTCGTAGGTAAATCTGCAAAGCAAGGTACTGATTATCATCATTTAAATGTTGGTCATGCGATTCGCTTTGATACTACAGTTGATGAAAACACTGATATTGCCTTTGTGACGCCGGGTATTGCGCTGCGTTGGCTGTCGATGGCGCAAGATGGAAAAGATGAAAAGGCCGGTTTAGCTTGCTTTGATACGGTGATTATTGATGAATTTCATGAGCGACGTTGGGATACCGATCTGCTATTAGCGCTGCTTAAACAACGCGCTCAACATCGTTTAGTTTTGACATCAGCAACCATTGATGGTGCAAGGCTAACCGACTATTTGTCTGATTATATTGAAGTTAGTTCAAAAAGGTTAGTGGCTAAAGGTAACATGTTTCACGTGGAACTAACGTACCAGTCAACCGATACTCAGCAGTTAGCTGATATTAATGGTATCGAGCAAAAAGTAAAAGCCGCCGTTAGCTCATTACTCAGTAAAACGGCGGGTGATATTTTGGTTTTCTTGCCGGGCAAGCGCGAAATTCAGCAGTGTTTACAGGCTTGTCAGTCGTTAACATCTTTATCCTCTTCAATTAGGCAAGCTGCTGATATTGATTTAGTGGCGCTACATGGCGGTATCTCTGCAACGGAGCAACAAGCGCTATTGGCGAGTGCCGATAAGCAGCGGGTTATTTTTGCCACCAATATCGCGGAAACCTCATTAACTATTCCTGGGGTGACGGCGGTGGTTGATTCTGGGTTGGAGCGCCGAACTCATCAACGCAATGGTCGAACGGTATTGTCGCTGGCGCGAGTATCAAGAGCCAGCAGTGAGCAACGTAAAGGTCGAGCGGGTCGAACTCAGGCGGGTTTGTGTGTGCGCTTATGGGGCGAACATGCGCCAATGGAGGCGATGACGCCGCCTGAGCTGCAGCGCGAAGAATTGGTCGAACCTATGTTGGCTGCAGCGTGCAGTGGTGCAAAGCTGGCTGATTTAGTCTTTGTCGATGCAATAAGTAGCAAGCCGTTAGCCATTGCTCATGACCGTTTGTTGGCCATGGGCGCGATAGATAGGCAAGGTAACGTCACTGACCATGGTAGAAAGCTGTTTCCATTACCTATCGATACTCAGTTTGCTCATTTGATTAGTGCTATGCCCGATATTGAGTGTACTGAACTAATGGTTGATTTGGCTGCTGCGATAAGTGTGCCGCAGCGTTTATATCAGCAACCCAGTGCTGAATATGACATTAAGTCGCTACATGATTGGGAACCTCTGGGTTGTGATGCTTTTACCTTAGTTAAGCTGATACGCGAGCCTGCGGTCGATTTTATCCATATTGAACAGCATGCGGTAAAAGAGGCGCGTAGGCTGGCTAACCAAATCCGTCAGGGGTTGGGCTTGGCTGATTTGAGTGGAGCTGCAGTATTAGATAGTAAATCTGAACCGTTACGCAGTCGCTGGTTGTTAGCGGTGATTAAAGCGTTACCAGAACTTGCTTTTATCAGGCGGATTAAGCGAGTTCAGGCACTAGGCAACGGTTTTAGTGAAGTACAGATTGGCCGAGATAGCCGTTTTAGCCCTGAGCTTAAAGACTTTTCTGGTAAGGATGCGGCTGTTGCTGCAGTGGTATTTGACCAACATTCATTGGCTGGCAAGGGTGTTAAGCAGACATTAAACCTAGCTTCGGTAATGGCGCCGATTTCGGCACAACTGCTTTATCAAGCTGGTCTTGGTGAAGATAGGTTGGCTGAAAATAAAGAGCAGGCGGCGACCCATAAAGTACTGATAGAGCGAGTCTATGCCGGCAGAGTGATAGACGCTCGGTTTGAGCAAGCATCGGGTGAGCAAGCAATAGATGCAATTAGCCGCAGTATTATCCAAGGACGTGAACTGGCGGGAGTTGCTAAGCGCTTAACTGCAGATATTGCAGCTTGGAATATCTGGTTTGCACTGGGGAAATCGGCTGAGTTTGATAGTGAAATAGATAAGCCTTTGGTACTCGATAGCTATCTCAAACAAAAGCTGATTGAGCTTGGGGTGGAGAGCTTTGAAGATTTAGCCTTAGTTGAAGCAGAAGATCTTCTGTTTGAAGGTATTCCTGATTGGCAGCGAGAAGAGTTCGACAAGCTTTATCCGGCTCAATTAGTGCTACCAGAGCTGAAGCTAACAGTGAGTTATGAGCCTAAACGAAAGCTGGTGATACTCGATTACCTAAACGGCAACCGTAAGCAGGGGCCTAAACGCTGGGAGTTGCCTCGTTGGCTGGGTTGGAAGATCCAATACCGTAAAGCCAGTCGTGTGGTGGATGTTAAGTAAGTGGCTTACATTGATTTGCGATCTAAGCCAAAAGATCGGTAGCACTAAATGCTGACTTTAACCACAGGTAATCCACTTTTACACAGGTTTAATTTTTAACTGATTTTTTTCTGAGTATAACTTATCGGGAAAGATCCATTTTTTAGTCATTTATTTTGGATCTTGATCTAGAATGTAAATTATATAACCCATGTAAAACAGTGGTTTAGGTTAGTGTCAGTTTATGGTGTTAGATCTATCCACAGATCGTGTTTGCTTGTTGATATCTCTGTTGATACTTGTGATTAACGATCTTGCTTTAATGTGAGATATGCTGAGGTTTACAGTTGGCGATCTATTTGCGATCGCGCTGTAAATTTGGGCTTACAGAGTGGAGTAAAGATGAAACTAGATCTTAATCTATGATCTAGTTTCAACAAACTAAAAGCAGTTATTACTGCTTTTAGTTGGTGACTAAGACGGATTGCTTACTTACCGATACAGAAAGAGCTGAAGATTTTTCCAAGTAGGTCATCTGAGGTAAATTTACCGGTGATTTCCGATAAAGCCAGTTGTGCCATTCTTAACTCTTCTGCGAGCAGTTCGCCTGCTTGGTAAACTTCTAGCTGCTCTCTACCTAAATCTAAGTGGCTACTGGCAAGATCGAGTGCCTCTAAATGGCGACGACGAGCGATGAAGCCACCTTCTAGGTTACTTTGATATCCCATTAATGATTTTAGGTGCTGCTGTAACGCCGCGACACCTAAACCTGTTTTGGCTGAGATACGATGCACTGGATGACCCGCTTCTTCGGTGATCTCTAAGGTTTCACCGGTGAGATCGGCTTTGTTGCGTACAACGGTAACGCCTAAGTTTTTAGGTAAGCGATCGATAAAGTCTGGCCAGATTTCGTGTGGATCAACGGCATTGGTGGTGGTGCCATCAACCATAAATAGCACTTGATCAGCGGTTTTGATCTCGTCCCACGCACGCTCAATACCTATTTTCTCAACTGTATCAGCGGTATCACGTAAACCTGCGGTATCTATTATGTGTAGTGGCATGCCATCAAGATGGATATGTTCGCGTAGAACATCGCGAGTAGTACCGGCTATTTCGGTGACAATGGCTGACTCTTTACCAGCGAGGGCGTTGAGTAGGCTTGATTTCCCGGCATTTGGACGGCCTGCAATTACAACCTTCATCCCTTCGCGAATGATAGCGCCTTGCTTAGCACTGGCTTGAACGGTATCTAGTTTAGTGATGATACGGTTGAGTGAACCAGATATTTTACCGTCAGAAAGAAAGTCTACCTCTTCATCGGGGAAATCAATGGCTGCCTCGACGTATAGACGCAAGTTAGTGACCTGTTCGACAAGTTCATGTACTTGGGTCGAGAATTCGCCTTGTAGTGAGTTTAACGCGCTTTTAGCTGCTTGCTCACTGGTAGCATCAATAAGGTCGGCAATCGCTTCTGCTTGGGTTAGGTCGAGCTTGTCGTTCATAAAGGCTTGTTCGCTGAACTCGCCGGGTTTGGCGATGCGCAGACCTTGGGTTTCCATCACGCGCTTAATTAACATATCAAGTACGATTTGACCGCCATGGCCTTGCAGTTCAAGAACGTCTTCACCGGTAAATGAATTAGGACCTTTAAAGTACAGTGCGATACCTTGGTCGATAACGCCGCCTTGTTCATCTTTAAAGTCACAGTAGTCGGCATAACGGGTTTTAGGGATGTGGCCTAGTACCGCCATAGCTACATTGCTCGCTAAATCGCCAGATACGCGAATAATACCTACACCGCCACGCCCTGGAGCGGTTGCTTGTGCCACGATAGTATCTGTTGTCATTACTGTGTTTCCTAGTTTGAATGGGTAAACGTAAAAAGTGAACTGCCTACATAGATAGCAAAAAAGCGGTCAATACTAAGTATTAAACCGCTTTTTTATTGGTTGAAGTTAAGTGCTATTTAAGCCCTTTCTTCTCCAAGCCAGCATAGATTATCTTCTGCTGGGTAATAGCGACTAAGTTACCTACCAACCAGTATAGAACCAGACCTGCTGGGAACCATAGGAAGAATACGGTAAAGATCACTGGCATCCACTGCATCATCTTGACTTGCATTGGGTCCATTGTCGGCGCCATTGGCTGCATCTTCTGCATAATAAACATCGATACACCCATCAAGATAGGCATCACATAGTATGGGTCTTGTACCGATAAATCGGTGATCCATAACATGAATGGTGCGTGACGTAGCTCGTAGCTTTCAAGCAATACCCAGTATAGTGCGATGAAGATTGGCATCTGTAGCAAGATTGGAAGACAGCCACCCATAGGGTTAACTTTCTCTTTCTTGTACAGCTCCATCATAGCTTGCCCCATCTTCTGACGGTCATCACCAAAACGCTCTTTCATATCAGCGAGTTTCGGTTGCAAGTTACGCATCTTAGCCATTGAGGTGTATTGCGCTTTAGTTAGTGGGTATAACATGCCACGAACAGTAAGCGTAATAAGGATAATAGCCACACCCCAGTTACCCACAAATGATTGATAGAACATCAATAACCAGTGAATTGGGATAGCTAACCACCAAAGGAAGCCGTAATCAACTACTAGGTTTAATGACTCAGAAAGTGCTGATAGCGCTTCTTGGTCTTTAGGACCTACATAGAATTGAGCTTTAATCGATTGTTCAGTACCTGGTGCAATATCGTAAAGTGCGCCACGGAAACCGATATTAGCTAGACCACCAGCACTGACACTTGAAAAGATAATGTTCTTATCATTTTCTGGTGGCACCCAAGCTGATACAAAGTAGTGCTGTAGCATTGCTACCCAGCCACCCAGTGTCGACTTGTTTAGGTTCTTATCTGCCATGTCATCGAAGCTGTATTTCTCATAGCGAGTATCTGCTGTTGAGAAAGCCGCACCACGATAAGTTGGCATCATCATGCTACTTTCGCTCTTTTTGATGCTGTGCTTGATCTGTCCATACATTTGGACTTGTAGCTGCGCGTCAGAGGTGTTGTTGATTTTGTAATCAACATCAACATTATGCTTGCCGCGGTAGAAGGTAAACAGCTTGGTATAAGTGACGCCATTCGCTGCCAAATAAGTTAAAGGAACCTCTAACGTATCTTGACCCGCTAGGTCATACTCGCGAGAAGCGCTATCGAAATGTGCGCGACCAGTAGTACTGCTATCAATACCATCACGACCGATTAGACCACTTTGAGCGATATAGTAGATATCGTTTGTTTGCTCGAGTAGTACAAATGGGTCATCACCATCTTGCTCAAGTTTATGAGAAAGCAATGCTGAATGAACAATGTCACCGCCAACTGGATCAATTTTAAGAACAAATTGGTCTGTAGTGACTGTGATTAATTCTTTAGATGCAGTAACAGTTTCAGGTAATGCAGAATCTGCATCAGGTACATCTGAACTGTGAGCATCAGCAACAGTAGACGGAGCTACTGAAGATTGCGTTTGAGCAACCGGTTGAGGAGCTTTATCTGCTTGCCATTGTTGCCATAGTAAAAAGCTGACAAAAAGCAGACCGATAAGCAATATATTGCGTTGAGATTCCATAGCCTATTTATCGCACCTATGTTTTTTGTGAGGGACGGGATCTTCTCCGCCCGGATGTAAAGGGTGACATTTTAATATGCGTTTCGCTGCAAACCAACACCCTTTCACAACTCCATGCAAACGAATTGCTTCTATTGCGTAATGTGAACACGTCGGATTGAACCTACAACGAGGTCCCAGCATGGGACTTATTAGTACTTGGTAGCCACGAATAATCGCAGTTGCTAGCCATTGTAACGGCGAGAGAGTTTTCGCCATAGCTTTTCTACCAATTTTTTGAGTTCTGCGTTTTCCATATCAAGCACGCCATTTCTGACAAGCACAACGATATCTACAGCGGGTAGTTCATGCTGATGCAAACGAAAATTATCTCTAATGATACGTTTGATTTTATTTCGTTGGTGAGCTTTTTTTACGTAACGCTTAGCAACAGTTAATCCTAAACGAGGATGTTGCTCAGAATTAGGAATTGCGAGTAGAGTTATTTCAGCGGAAGACGCTTTGATAGGTTTGGTAAAAACAGATTTAAATTGCGCGGGAGTTAACAGACGTAACTCCCGCGTAAAGGTATAGCTAGTCACTTGCATCTCTACTATTAAGCAGAAAGACGAGCGCGACCTTTAGCACGGCGACGTGCGATGACCTTACGGCCACCTACAGTAGCCATACGAGCGCGGAAGCCGTGAGAACGCTTGCGCTTCAGGTTGCTAGGTTGAAAAGTACGTTTACTCATTATGGCAATCCGTCTTTGTTAGGTTAATAAACCTTATTCTCTACAAAATAGAGGTAAGGGCAAAAAAGAGGCCGAATTGTAATCACTTTAACTATGTACGTCAATAAGGAATCGACTTAAGTGATTAAATAATGCCATCTTGGTTATTTCTTCGAAAGTAAAAAGCTACTATAGTTTGTGGATAACTCTGTGAGTTACCACTACATCTTGTGGTTCAGTAGATCAAAAAGCAGATCGAAGTGCGTCTATTATAGATCGATCTGGATCGCTTTATAAAGCTGGATTTGAGGGTTTCTGCTATTTTTTTGATCGTCAGCGATCGCCTAAGATCGTGATCTTATCGTTTCATTGATCTATCTGGGGATAAATATGCGTAAAGGATAGCGATCAGCGTGATCTCACTATAGAATACACCTCTTTTGTATGATCTTTTGGGGATAAGTACGTGGCGGTTTCACTTTGGCAACAATGTATCGCAAGGCTGCAAGATGAGCTTTCTGCTCAGCAATTCAGTATGTGGATAAGACCGTTACAGGCAGAAATGGAAGGCGATACGCTTGTCATTTATGCACCTAACCGTTTCGTTTTAGATTGGGTTAGAGATAAATACCTTAATATCATCAACCAGTTTTTTACTGAGCAGATGGGAGCTGATGCGCCTAATTTGCGTTTTGACATCGGTAGCCGTCCGTCAGCTAAACCTGTGGTCCAGGCTACAGCAGCGGTTAGACCTAGACCTGCTGCCAGCAAAGCGGTAGAAAGACCTACCTTTAATGCACCGCAAGCTGAACCTGCTATTACTGCCAACCATCGCAGTAATATTAACCCCACTTATCAGTTCGATAACTTCGTAGAGGGTAAGTCGAACCAGTTAGGTAAAGCAGCGGCACTGCAAGTATCAGAAAACCCTGGCGGCGCTTACAATCCACTGTTTCTTTATGGCGGTACTGGTTTGGGTAAAACCCATCTATTGCACGCTGTAGGTAATGGCATCATTAAAAACAAGCCTGATGCAAAAGTGGTTTATATGCATTCAGAGCGTTTTGTTCAGGATATGGTTAAAGCCCTGCAAAATAACGCGATCGAAGAGTTTAAGCGTTACTACCGCAGTGTCGACGCCTTGTTTATTGATGACATTCAATTCTTTGCCAACAAAGACCGATCTCAAGAAGAGTTCTTCCATACCTTTAATGCATTGTTAGAGGGTAACCACCAGATCATTTTGACCTCTGACAAATACCCAAAAGAGATCGACGGTGTTGAAGATCGTCTTAAGTCTCGCTTCGGTTGGGGTCTAACGGTTGCGATTGAGCCACCTGAGCTAGAAACCCGCGTGGCGATCTTGATGCGTAAAGCACAAGAGAGTGGCATTAACTTGCCTGATGAAGTGGCATTCTTTATTGCTAAGCGTTTACGTTCGAATGTTCGTGAGCTTGAAGGCGCATTGAATCGTGTTATTGCTAATGCCAACTTTACCGGGCGCCCGATTACTATCGATTTTGTCCGTGAAGCACTGCGTGACTTACTTGCACTGCAAGAGAAGCTGGTAACTATCGATAATATTCAAAAGACAGTGGCTGAATATTACAAGATTAAGATGGCCGATATGTTGTCAAAGCGTCGTTCACGTAGCGTGGCGCGTCCAAGACAGATGGCGATGGCATTATCAAAAGAACTTACTAACCAGAGCTTGCCAGAAATTGGCGACGCATTTGGTGGTCGTGACCATACAACTGTTTTACATGCATGTCGTAAAATTGCGCAGTTGCGTGAAGAAAGTCATGACATTAAAGAAGATTATGCTAACTTGATAAGAACCTTATCTTCTTAATATCAGGGATTTGAAACCAATGAAATTTTCTATTGATAGGGATGCCCTATTAAAGCCACTGCAGCTAGTCAGTGGCGCGGTGGAAAGACGACACAACTTGCCTATTCTGGCAAACCTCTTGGTAGAAGTAAGTGCTCACTCACTTAAGTTGACCGGTACCGATTTAGAAGTTGAACTGGTCGGTGAAGTGCAACTTGAAGGTGAAGTACTTGAAGGTCGTACAACGGTACCCGCGAAGAAATTCCTCGATATTGTTAAGTCGTTACCTGATCAGGTAGAGCTTAAAATAGAGCAACAAGAAAACCGTCTATTGTTACGTTCTGGTCGTAGCCGCTTTACCTTGGCAACTTTGCCTGCGGAAGAGTACCCGAATGTAGAAGCATTTGAAGCTGAAATCGAGTTTACCCTCAAGCAAGGCACGATGAAGTCCTTGATTGATGCGACACAGTTTTCAATGGCTAACCAAGACGTACGTTACTACCTTAATGGTTTGCTGTTAGAGACAGAAGGCAACGTTTTACGTGCTATTGCGACTGATGGTCATCGTTTGGCGTTAAGCCACCGTATGATAGAAGCATCACTGCCTGAAAAGCAGGTGATTGTGCCGCGTAAAGGTGTGCTTGAGCTTATGCGCTCATTTGAGGGTGATGATTTAGACGTCACTATAGCCATTGGTGAAAACGCAATTAGAGCGACCACCGCCACAGCAGTGTTTACCAGTAAGTTGGTTGATGGTCGTTTCCCTGATTATCGCCGCGTGTTACCAAAAGGCGGTGATAAGATTGTTATCGCCAGTCGCCAGCAACTTAAGCAGGCTTTGCTACGTGCTTCTATTCTGTCGAATGAGAAGTTCCGTGGTGTGCGTGTACAGCTAGAGAATAATCTCATTAAGATCACTGCTAATAATCCTGAGCAGGAAGAAGCGGAAGAGATCTTAGATGTTGAATACGAAAACACGCCGTTAGAGATTGGTTTTAACGTTAGCTATTTGCTTGACGTACTAAACAACCTGCCGTCTGATGATGTGCGTATTACGTTAATTGATGGCAACTCTAGCGCGCTTATCGATAACCACATAGAGCAAGACTCTATGTATGTGGTCATGCCAATGCGTTTGTAGCAGGCTGTATTACTCTGCTTTAGATACCAGATAAAGTTTCTCAGACACTCTGTCGGCTTTATCTGGTATAAATACCACCTCTTAAATTTTTGTCCCCGCAGTGTTAAAAGGTATCAATGAGTCTTAACCGCCTTCATATTGAAGCATTCCGTAATATTAGCTCGGCGCAGTTGCAGCCAGGTGAAGGGCTAAATGTTATTTATGGCCAGAACGGTAGTGGCAAGACTAGCATTTTAGAGGCGATTTACTTTTTGGGAATGGGGCGCTCTTTTCGAAGTCACTTGTCTCAGCGTGTTATCAAGAATGATACCGATGCACTGACCTTGTTTGCCAATATGGTGAGTGGCGAAGATGAGAGTAAAATTGGTCTTAGGCGTTTTAGAAGCGGCGAGATTGAAGTTAAAATTAATGGTGATAAAGTAAAGCGTCTATCAACGTTAGCTGAAACATTGCCTATTCAGGTGATCACACCAGAAAGCTTTTCGTTGCTTTTTGAGGGACCAAAATCCCGACGGCAGTTTATTGATTGGGGGGCGTTTCATTCTGACCCTCGTTTTTATGCTGCATGGGTGAATGTCCGCCGTATTTTGAAGCAAAGAAATCAGTTACTCAGAGACGAATCACCCTATAGTTCGATTCAATTTTGGGATAAAGAATTTATTCGTTATGCTGAACTGGTTACTGAGATACGAAAGCAATATGTAGACTCGTTAAATGAGCTACTTAAGGGTATAATCGAAGAGTTTTTACCTCAGGTTGATGTTAAGGTTTCTTTTACCCGAGGATGGGATAGTAAAACAGAGTATGCACAGCTGCTCGAGACGCAGTATCCCAGAGATTTAGCCACAGGCTTTACCGTCAGCGGACCTCATAAAGCGGACTTAAGATTGCGGGTGGGAACACTGCCTGCACAAGATGCTTTGTCCCGTGGACAGTTAAAATTGTTAGTCTGTGCATTGCGTATTGCACAAGGAAAGTTGCTCAAACAACAAATAGATAAAAAAAGTATTTATCTGGTGGATGATCTTCCATCGGAGTTGGATGCACAGCATAGGAAACTATTGCTGCAGCAGTTAGCAGATACCGGCGCACAAGTTTTTGTCACGGCAATTGAACCTGCAGCCATAGTTGATTCGTTAATCACGCCACCAAGTAAGATGTTCCATGTGGAACATGGGCGTGTAACGGTAATTGAATAACCGACGAGAGAATAATATGTCAGAGAATAGTTATGATTCTTCGAGTATTAAGGTTTTAAAAGGCCTTGATGCGGTACGTAAGAGACCAGGAATGTACATCGGTGATACCGATGATGGCACCGGTCTACATCACATGGTATTCGAAGTGGTCGATAACTCTATCGATGAAGCGCTAGCGGGCCACTGTAGCGACATTACTATTACCATTCACGCTGACGGTTCTGTATCGGTCACCGATGATGGCCGTGGTATTCCGGTTGAGATCCATCCTGAAGAGGGTGTGTCTGCTGCCGAAGTTATTATGACGGTACTGCATGCTGGTGGTAAGTTCGATGATAACTCTTATAAAGTATCTGGCGGCCTTCACGGTGTAGGTGTTTCAGTGGTAAACGCACTGTCTCATAAGCTGCAATTGACTATTCGTCGCGATGGTAAAGTCTATGAGCAGTTTTACGCGATGGGTGAACCTGTAGAGCCGATTAAACCGGTAGGTGATGCAACAACAACGGGTACAGTAATCCGTTTTTGGCCAAGTGAAGAAACCTTCTCTGATGTTTTGTTCCATTTCGACATCTTAGCTAAGCGTGTTCGTGAGCTGTCGTTCTTAAACTCAGGTGTGGGTATTCGCCTGACTGATGAGCGTGATAACCGCGATGAATTCTTCAAGTACGAAGGCGGTATCAGTGCATTTGTTGACTACTTAAACGTTAACAAGACACCAGTAAACAAAGAAGTGTTCCACTTTATTCAAGAGCGTGAAGACGGCATTACCGTTGAAGTGGCGATGCAGTGGAATGATGGTTTCCAAGAGAACATCTTCTGTTTTACCAACAACATCCCACAGCGCGATGGTGGTACTCACTTAGCGGGCTTCCGTGGTGCGTTAACCCGTAACTTGAACAACTACATGGAACGTGAAGGGTTCAATAAGAAAGGCAAGACCGGTGCAACCGGTGATGATGCTCGTGAAGGCTTAACTGCTGTTATTTCAGTTAAGGTTCCGGATCCTAAGTTCAGCTCACAAACTAAAGACAAGTTAGTTTCGAGCGAAGTTAAAACGGCTGTAGAGCAAACTATGGGTGAGCAGTTAGGTGATTACCTAATCGAGCATCCAAACGAAGCTAAGTTGATTGTCGGTAAGATTATCGATGCAGCTCGTGCTCGTGAAGCAGCGCGTAAAGCCCGTGAAATGACTCGTCGTAAAGGCGCTCTCGATTTAGGTGGTTTGCCAGGTAAGTTGGCCGATTGCCAAGAAAAAGACCCTGGTCTTTCTGAAATATACATAGTGGAAGGGGACTCTGCTGGCGGATCAGCCAAGCAGGGACGTAACCGTAAGAACCAAGCGATTCTGCCACTTAAAGGTAAGATCTTAAACGTTGAAAAAGCACGTTTTGACAAGATGTTATCTTCGCAAGAAGTTGCCACGCTGATTACTGCACTCGGTTGTGGTATTGGTCGTGACGAATATGATCCTGATAAGACGCGTTACCATAACATCGTCATCATGACCGATGCCGACGTCGATGGCTCGCACATTCGTACCTTGCTATTGACCTTCTTCTTCCGTCAAATGCCTGAGCTAATTGAACGTGGTTATATCTACATCGCCCAACCACCTTTGTACAAAGTTAAGAAGGGTAAGCAAGAGCAGTATCTGAAAGACGATCCTGCATTGACTGAGTACCTAACTACTCAAGCATTGGATAATGCCAACGTTTACCCAGCGCAAGGTGCACCAGGCATGTCTGGTCTACCATTAGAGCGTCTGGTTAACCAGTACCGTGAAGTAGAAGCTATTATTGAGCGTTTAGAGCAACGTTACCCAGCTAACATTACTGATTTGATGTTGTATCACCCTGCATTGACCAATGAAATGCTGAGTGACGAAGCACAAGTTAAAGTTTGGTCTGACACTTTTGTTGCTGCACTTGAAGAGAAAGAGACTGGCGGTATTTTATATAGTGCTGAGCCAGTACTCGATCCTGAGCGTCAAGTTTACCTGCCGAAGGTTACTATTCGTAAGCATGGTATTGATACTCACTTCTTGTTCACGTATGACTTCTTCCAGTCTAACGACTACGCGACAATTGTTAATTTGGGCGCTGAAATCAGTGGTCTCATTGAAGAAACTGGCTATGTTCAACGTGGTGAGCGTACTAAAGATGTTAGTAGCTTTGTTGAAGCACTAGATTGGTTAATGAGCGAGTCTAAGCGCGGTCAATATATTCAGCGTTATAAGGGATTGGGTGAGATGAACCCTGAGCAATTGTGGGAAACTACGATGGATCCTGAGTCACGCCGTATGTTGCAAGTGACGATCGAAGATGCGATTGGCGCCGATCAGCTATTCACCTGTTTGATGGGTGATCAAGTTGAGCCTCGTCGTGACTTTATTGAGTCAAATGCACTGAACGTGGCTAACCTAGACGTCTAGTTTTATTGCGAACTTTGCAAATAGTGAAATCGGCGCTTCTAGCGCCGATTTTTTGTTGTATTGCATTTCATATCTGCTTGCTAAATTTAAGCAACTGATATGTCCGGTCATGTAAAATGTTTAAGAAAGCATTCAAAAAACTGTTTAATATCAGAGATAAAGTCGTAATCGAAAAGCCAAAAAGCTTTTCAACGACAACAGAGCTTTATCAACCCTCCCAGCTAAAACTACAACCAAGTAATATTCAGTCAGAGGTTACTCAAGTTACCGCTGTAGATGTTACTTCTCTTTTCTACAGCTTGTTGTTTCCTAGTATTCAACAAAGCGGCGTGGCAAATGAATTAGAGAAAAATGTGTTTAGGCGAGTAGAAGCTGCGTTGTCTGCGCCGAAAGCCATTGCAGACAGAGTATTAAAGCTACCAACCCAGGTTGCGGCATTGGATAAACAACTGGCAGATGAGGCTAGCGATACCAAAGCCTTGCTCGCCTTGATAGAAAAAGACCCTCTACTCAGTATTGAGGTGCTAAAACTATGTAACAGCCCGTTGTTCAGACGCAGCGAAAAAGAGATCACCAGCTTGCAGCAAGCATTAGTGCAGTTGGGGCGAGAGCAGATAAGGCGTTTTGTTACGACCAGTTTACTGCGTGGCTGTATCGAAATTAAGCCTATCTATTTCCGTCGCTTTGGTTCGCAAATTTGGCGTCATTCAATGCAAGTGGCCTATTTGGCAGGTGAGTTGGTTGAAGAGGATAGCGAAAGTGCCTTTATGTTGGGATTAATCCATGACGTTGGCAAAATAGCGATCTTTAAATTGTTGTTAGAAGCGTTTAAGCAAGCAGAACCGGGTGAGCAGCCTTGTTCTAGTCTCTTTAAGCAAGTGATGACTGCTAAATCACTCAGTCTAAGCGCCTTATTGGCGCAGTATTGGGAGTTACCTGCAATATTCAAGGCAGAGCTTAGTCGGTTAGCGATTGTTGATTCTAAGCCTGCTGGTGGCCTTGCTGAAGCGGTATGGCGGGCTAACTTAATTAGTGAGTGTTCGATGTTGTTGGAAGTTGGGAAGTTACAGGAGCAGCAACTTATTCGGTTACTCACCGATACAGGTATTGATAGGGCTAGCTTTGATGAATTACACCTGAAGTTGATCCAGTTTTGATACTGGCAATAATGGTCGTCAGTTTTAAGATACAAAAAAGCCCCAAAAATTGGGGCTTTTTAATGGCTAACTGTTATCAGTCATTACTGTAGTAATGAGATATCAGCAGCATGTAAGAACTGCTCGCGTAGGCTAGAAAGTAGCGCTAGGCGGTTATTCTTTAGAGCTTCATCATCAGCCATTACCATGACATCTTCAAAGAAGGTGTCTACGCTTTCACGCAAGCTAGCGAGTAGTGCGAGTGCTTCTTGATAGTTAGCAGCAGCGAATAATGGTGCCAATTGCGGCTGTAATTCAGCTAGCTTTGCAGCAAGTGCTTTTTCAGCGGCTTCAACTAACAAGTTATCGTCGATAGTGGCGGGTAGTTCACCTTCCACTTTAGCCAAAATGTTAGACACACGCTTATTAGCAGCTGCTAGAGCTGATGCTTGTTCTAGGGTTCTGAAGTGAGCAACAGCTTTAATGCGGCTTTCAAAATCTGCTGGCGCCGTTGGACGACGAGCGAGTACGGCTAGAATCACATCTACACCAACACCTTGATCTTGGTACCATGCACGGAAGCGACCCATAAAGAACTCTAGTACCTGCTCCGGAGTCTTGTCGTTAGTGAGGTTTTCGCCATGTAGCGCTTGTGCTTGAGCAATCAAATCGACTAGATCAAGTGGTAAGTTATTTTCTAAACAGATACGCAACACACCAATCGCTGCACGGCGCAGTGCGAATGGATCAGCAGCACCTTTAGGTGCTTGGCCAATACCAAAAATACCCACGAGTGTGTCGAGCTTTTCAGCCAACGCGACACAGATAGATACTGCTGCAGTCGGTACTGTATCGCCTGAGAACTTAGGTTTGTATTGCTCAGCTAGTGCAACCGCTACCGCTTCTGTTTCACCATTTAGGCGTGCGTAATGCATGCCCATAGTGCCTTGAAGATCGGTAAACTCCATTACCATGTTAGTCATCAAATCAGACTTAGACAGTAGACCTGCACGAGCCGCTTCTTCACTATTAGCACCGATGCTGGTGGCAATATATGCAGCCAAGGTAGAGATACGTTCAACGCGTTGCTTGATCGTGCCAAGCTGCTTTTGGAACACAACGGTTTCTAAACTGCTAAGGCGTGACTCAAGCGAGTTTTTCTTATCTGTTTCGAAGAAGAACTCTGCATCGGCAAGGCGAGGGCGAACCACTTTTTCGTTGCCAGAAATAATCTGTTGCGGATCTTTCGATTCAATATTGGTAACAAAGATGAAGTTCGGTAGTAGCTGACCCGCATCATCAAATACTGGGAAGTATTTTTGATCGCCTTTCATGGTATAAACCAAGGCTTCTGCTGGTACATCGAGGAACTTTTCTTCGAAACTCGCCGTTAATACAACTGGCCATTCGACGAGTGAAGTCACCTCTTCAAGCAGGTCATCTTCTAGATCGGCGACACCACCAATTTTAGCCGCAGCAGCTTCTGCATCAGCTTTAATCTGCGCTTTACGCACGGCATAATCGGCTTCAACTTTGCCTTGTTCTTTCAGTGCAGATAGATAGTTGTCTGCATGATCGAGTTCGAAACTAGGCTTACCCATAAAGCGGTGACCACGGATGATGCGATCAGACTTAATGCCTAATAGTTCACCTTCAACCACTTCACTGCCTAATAGCATAGTCACTGTATGTACTGGACGGATAAACTGGGTGGAGTTGTTACCCCAACGCATTGGTTTAGGGATTGGTAATTTGTCTAGTGAGCGCTGCGCCATTGCCGCAATCAAGCTCTTAGTTTCAACACCAACCACTTTCGCTTGGTGCAGTAACCATTCACCTTTATCAGTCTTAAGGCGATCAGCTTGCTCAACGGTTATACCATTTCCACGTGCCCAGCCCATGGCTGCTTTTGTTGGGTTACCGTCAGCATCAAAAGCTTGCGCTACTGCTGGACCACGTTTTTCAACGACCTTGTCTGCTTGAGCAAGCGCAAGTTGGTTGATGTTTATCGCTAGGCGACGCGGTGCCGCGTGCCAGACTGCTGATTCAAAGCTAAGTTCTGCTTTTTTCAGTTCATCAGTAAAGTTGCTAAGAAAAGACTCAGCTAATTTACGTAGTGACTTTGGTGGCAGTTCTTCTGTACCGACTTCAATCAGTAAGTTTTCAAAATTCATCAGTTAATCCTCTACTTACCGATAGGGAAGCCAAGTGCTTCACGAGATTGATAGTAAGCTTCAGCAACGCCTTTAGCCATGGTGCGAACGCGTAGAATATAACGCTGGCGTTCAGTAACAGAGATTGCGTGGCGAGCATCAAGTAGGTTGAATGCATGCGAGGCTTTCATTACCTGCTCATAAGCTGGTAAGGCGAGAGGTTTTTCTAATGTGAGCAGGTGCTGGCATGCAACTTCACAGTCATCGAAGGCTCTAAATAAGACTTCAACATTGGCATGTTCAAAGTTATAAGCTGATTGCTCAACTTCATTTTGATGGAAAATATCACCATACATCACTTTGCCCATTGGGCCGTCTGTCCATACTAAGTCATAGACGTTATCTACTTCTTGAATGTACATAGCAAGGCGTTCAAGACCGTATGTGATCTCACCAGTGACGGGCTTACACTCTAGTCCACCCACTTGCTGGAAGTAAGTAAATTGCGATACTTCCATGCCGTTTAACCATACTTCCCAACCTAGACCCCACGCACCTAAAGTCGGTGATTCCCAGTTGTCTTCAACAAAGCGAACATCATGGATGTTCATGTCGATGCCTGCGGCTTCTAACGATCCAAGGTATAGCTCTTGGATACTATCTGGTGAAGGCTTTAGCACGACTTGGTACTGATAAAAGTGCTGTAGACGGTTTGGGTTGTCACCGTAGCGGCCATCGGTAGGACGACGACTTGGTTGTACATAGGCACAACTCATCGGCTCTGGGCCTAGCGCTCTTAGGAAAGTCATAGGGTGGAATGTGCCAGCGCCTACTTCCATATCTAATGGTTGAACAATTGCGCAACCTTGCTGCGCCCAGTATTCCTGTAGGGTCATAATAAAACCCTGGAATGTTTTTACGTCGTGTTTGGTCGTCATATCCGCTTGTCTACTGCCTGGAAGCCTAAATAGAAAATGGTTTCGATTATACCTTGTAGAATAGCGCTTATGTAGGTTATTTTTTATCTGGTTGGTTAAAATTATAGGATTTGTACTATGGAAGTAATACGTTGTGCTTGGGTGGGGAATGATCCTATCTACCAGGAGTACCATGACCAAGTATGGGGTAGACCGGTATTTGACAGCCAAGAGCTGTTTGAGAAGCTCTGTCTCGATGGTCAGCAAGCCGGTTTGTCTTGGATTACTATCCTGAAAAAGCAGCAAAACTATCAGGCCGCTTTCGCTAATTTCAACCCTGATATTATCGCTACATTCGACGCTGATAAAGTTGAGGAACTACTGCTCAACCCTGGCATTGTTCGCAACCGTTTGAAGGTTAATTCAATTATAAGAAATGCTAAGGCATATATAGCATTCGTAGAGCAGGGTAATGATTTTTCTAACTTTTTATGGGAATTTGTTGATGGCAAGCCTAAAGTGAATCATCCTCAGTCGATGACAGAAGTGCCAGTACAAACTCCCGAGTCAGAAGCAATGTCGAAAGCACTTAAAAAGCTTGGTTTTAACTTTGTCGGACCGACTATTTGTTACGCTTTCATGCAAGCGGTTGGTATGGTCAATGACCACACCACAGATTGCTTTTGCCATCGCTCGCAAAGCTAAGATCAGGTGCTGCGCTGTAATAGAGAATGGAACTAGGTTTAGAAAAGTTTGGTGTTCGTTTTTAGGAAGCACAATGACAGTGAAGCCAGAGCATTATCATTTTTGTAGGTTGGGCTTTAGCCATCGATTAAGGTTTATGCTAGAAGTTAAAGTTTCTAATACTCGAGTCTAGAATTTAGCTGCAATAATATTAGGAATAAAAAAGGATGTTCCACGTGGAACATCCTTTTTGTTTTTTGTTAGAGATCAGTTTTTATTCATTTTTAGAACAAAAAATAATTTTCCTAAAATATTAAAACCTGAGTAAAGTTAGCCAGATTTAAAATTAAAAAACGATATTATTTTTCAAAAAAGAATGGTTTTCTCTCTTTACCGCGATTTTTGTTGCCGCCATTTAGTTGGTCCATCGTTTCAGCGTTATAAAGTTTGCCATTGACCATAGTGTAAGTCACGCGATCTGTTACTCGAATATCTTCAAGTGGATTGCCATCAATTACAATTAAGTCAGCTAGCTTACCCTGTTTGATTGAACCAATTTGATGATCCATCGCAAAATGTTTGGCTGGGTTAATCGTCGCTGTTTTAAGTACTTCAAGGTTACTCATACCACCTTGGGCAAACATCCACATTTCCCAGTGAGCCGCTAAACCTTCTCGTTGACCATGAGCACCGATGTTTGGCTTAATGCCAATGTCGTTCAGTTCATTGGCAACGCGGGCAACATTGAAATGGTTGTAATGCTCATCCGGTGCAGTGGGGCGACGCATTGAGCGTGCATCTAGAATATCTGATGGTACATACATAGATAGACGGGGATGAGCCCAAACATCTGTTTTGTCGTACCAGTAGTTTTCACCTGAAATACCACCGTAAGCCACAACCAGAGTCGGGGTGTAGCCAACTTCTGTTTGTCCCCAGAACTGCTTAATATCGCTATAGATATTCGCCGCAGGTAATGAGTGCTCTATACCGGTGTGACCATCAGCAATCATGGTGAGATTGTGCTGCAGTAAACTGCCACCCTCTGGAACAACCATCATTTCAAGCTCTCGCGCTGCAGCAATCACTTGTTGACGTTGGTTACGGCGTGGTTGGTTGTAACTCTTAACGCTGAAGGCTCCCACTTTCTTTAATCGCTCTAGGTGGAACTTAGCATCATCCAGCGAGTCGATATGCGAGGTGTAGCCTGGAGCGTTCGCTCCATACAAAATTGTACCGGTTGAGAAGATACGTGGGCCGGCGATGTTACCTGCTTTTTGCTGCTCAGAGGCTGCAAAAATTTCAGTGGTATCATTTGATGGATCATGAATGGCGGTAACGCCAAGTGACAGGTTAGAGTAAAGCTCCCAGTTTTGCTGAGGGATGATTTCATTTTCACCTTGTGCGCCATGGGCGTGAGCATCGAATAAGCCTGGCATCAGTGTTTTGCCTTTAATATCGATAACCTTTGCATCACTTGGAATATCAATGACAGATGATGAGCCTACACTCACAATGTGATTATCTTTGACAATAACGGTGCCGTTTTCGATGACTTGGTCATTTTCCATGGTAATGATATTGCCACCAACAAAAGCTATTGTTCCACGTGGAACATCTGCTTTTTTAGTGAAGCCTAGGTCGGTAATTGTTGGCTCGACTTTATCATCTTCAGCTTGTTCGCCATATTGGGTATCAACGCTAACTTGGTAAAGTTCTGGACCTAGCGTCCAATAAAGCTGGTCATTATTACTGTTCCAGCTAATACTTTCACCGGCTCGAACACTTAGCTGAGTAACCGGTAAGTTACTTGCTTTCGGACCAATCTGAACCGTTTCACCATGCTTGGCAAACGGAGTTACAAAGACTTTAAAGCGCTCAGCAAAGGCTAGCTGTTTACCATCAGGTGATACTCTAAATTCGGTTGCATGCTTACTGGTGTAATGCACACGCTTTTCGAAACCGTTTAAACCTATAGATGATAGCTGTGGTGTTTCGCCACTTTCCATGAAGTAAACGCGCTCATTATCTGCACCAAACTGTGGTTGGTAGCCAGAGGCGGTGATCTTAGTGTTGTTATCACCGTCAACATCTACTTGGTATAAACCTGTTTCTTGTGACCAGGTCCGAGGGGTGATATTACCACCTTTAGCTTTGCGGTAGACAATAGTTTCACCGTCTGGGGAGAAGGTGGGTTCTACGTATTTACCAGGCTCATTAGTTAACACCTTTACACGCTTATTACGCACGGTCGCTAAGCTAACAGTACCCTGTTGTTGATCATCCCAAGTGGTGAATACTACCTTTTTGCCGTCGCGTGACCATTGAGGAAATAGTTCTCTAAGTTCACTATCAAGCTTGGTGAGTCGTGTCATCTTGCCGTCAGGTAAACTCTTAAGCCAGATTTTACCTAGTGCTTCAAATGCCACTTTTTTGCCGTCTGGTGAGACTTGCGCCATGCGCAGCATTTTTACATTAAACACATCTTTATCGAGATCTTGCTGGAAGCGAACTGCAGGTTGGACTGCTCGATCAGCTTTAACACTGAATGGTATTTGTGCCACTGACTTTGAGTCGACATCAAGTTTGTTTATTTTACCATTAGCCCAAAATACGATTTCATCATTATCAGCTGTCCAACTCATGGTCGGGTAAACGCCGTGGATTGCCCATGTTTCCTGCATGTCGCGGTCAAGCTCACCATATAGTTTCTCGGTTTTACCTGATTTGAGATCTAACAAATATAGTGAAGACTGAAAACCATCGCGCTTGATATAAGCCAGTTTCTTTCCATCTGGGCTTGGTGTGGGTCTAATTGCACCGCCGGTACCTTGGATCAGCACTTCGATATCACCAGTTTGGGTATCGTAACGCTTGATCTTGTAAATACCTTTTACCGAGTCTTTTGAGTAATGGAAGGTTTTACCTGGTGTGGCATCTTGGCTGAAGTAGATGTAACGACCATCTGGGGAGTAGGCTGGTTCACCTAAGTCTTTCTGTTCATTTGGTCGTTCGGTTAGTTTTACCCCTTCACCACCGGCAACGTGGTACATCCAAACCTCGCCTGCGCCTAAACTGCGGCTACCGGTATAATGTTTGCGAGCTACTAGGTATTGCCCATCAGGGCTCCATGCCGGGCTGTTGAGTAAGCGAAAAGTTTCAGTGGTCACAGGGCGTGGGTTGCTGCCATCAGCCTCCATGATCCAAATGTTATCGCCGCCGTCTTCATCAGAGGTAAAAGCAATGTATTTTCCGTCTGGGCTATATACCGGCTGCATCTGCCAAGCGATGCCTTGAGCCAGTGGCTTTGCTTCACCGCCATCTGTAGAGATCTGATAGATATCTCCAAGCAAATCGAACACTATATGTTTGCCATTAGGGCTAACACTGACGTTCATCCATGTGCCTTCTGTGACATCAATTTTGACTTGTTGCAGCGGTGCATTAGCCGGGGCATTTACCTGCCAAGCTTTGCTGTCTTCTTCGGCTAAGCTGGGAATGCTGATGCTTAGCGCGATGGCTGCATATAGTGGGGTGAGCTTATTTTTTAACATGCTTTTCCTATATTTTTTTTGTAGTTGTTCAGGAGTGACAATAATAGATTTAGTACAATGCAAATTTCGGTAACAGTTATCGCACAGATCCGTTAACAGTAAAACATAAATTCTGTTTCAATTGGTTAAAGGTAAGAGTAAGCAATCTAAAGATATAGGGCGTTGGCAAGATGGTGGTGCGTATCGACTGACCGTCGTATCTATTTAATGCAGAGTATGCGGCCGCAGCTGTGATACGGCCTTATACCAATTGGTATGAGTTTTATTCGGTAGATGCTGTTAGGGAAACAGGGTCATTTATCGCAATGCTAGCATCGTTTAATACACGGCAGGTGACACCGCCTCGCCAATCTGGCAACAATGCTTTTTCTAGACCAGGGTAAGCCATCTCCATCTTCTTACATGGATCGGTCTCACCAGTTATCTCGAGAATAAGCTCGCCGATGACAAGCTGTTTGCCTTGGTCTTGTGCTGAAAAGCTTAAGCCGTCAACTAACAGGTTTGCTCTACGGGTAAACCAAGGGAGGTTTTTATCTATCTCATTACAGGCTTGTTGCCATTGCTGTAGTGACATCACTGTTACTTGACGTTTACCAGGGCGGCCAAAAATATCATTTTCGACACCAGTTTTTTGAGTGACGTTTGCGCTCTCAGTTGTGATCATCGCACCACGCTTTTCATTTTTATATGCAATAGCAATTAGTTTAGTCATCGGGTAAATCCTTTTGTCCGGGTGATACTTCCATCTTACTTGAATATGTTCACATTATGCTTGTTCATTTGGTTGTGGCAGATTAGCATTTCTACGCCAATGCGCCTAAGAATGAGCCAGCTCTTTGCGTCTGAAACAAACTGATCCAAGTAGGGTGGCTATAATAACTAAAGGCCTTTCTTTATCAAATACTGGTAAGGAGTGGCTTCTGTCTGACTGGCGATTAGTGTGTGATCCATGAATTCACAAAAGCTTGGTATATCACGTGTGGTTGCTGGATCGTCGGCAATAATCAATAATGTTTCACCATCACTCATTCGTCTTACGGATTTTCGCACCATCATCACTGGCTCAGGACATCTAAGCCCTTGTGCATCGAGTTGGTGTTGTGCGTTATTAAATTGGTCGCTCATAATGCCTCGGAAGAACGATTAAACAGAAGTGGCTAATATTACTCCAGAGCCCGTGTTTATCCAAACAGATTACTGGGTTTTGTGAGATTGACTCTGTTTACTATAAGCTAGATGTTCCACGTGGAACATTGTGCATCAAGCTGTAAGGGGGGCGTAACTAGCCCTAATCAGTTGCTTTAAATCTGTCGGCGATAATGCGATGTCTAAACCTCTGCGCCCGCCGCTAATATAGATAGTTTCTAGCGTGCTGCTAGAGTCATCGATAAAGCTTGGCAGTAGTCGTTTTTGCGCTATTGGACTGACGCCACCTAATACATAACCAGAACTACGCTGAACGTCGGTCGCTTCTGCCATTACTGCCTTTTTAGCTTTAGCTGCCTTGGCTACCGCTTTCATGCTCAGTTTCTCTGCGACGGGAATAATGGCAACAGCCAATTGCTTTGCATCCAGTTTTACCACTAAGGTTTTAAAGACCCGCTCTACAGGTACACCGATTTTTTGTGCCGCTTCTAAGCCATATGCTTGGCAGGCGGGGTCGTGTTGATACTCATGCAGTTGGTGAGGTATTTTCTGTTTAATCAGTAAGTCTATTGCTGGAGTCATAATTTAACCTTGCTCAAATCAAATTGATTTTTCCATAACTAAGACTTTTATACCGTGATAGGTAACCTGTTCTACAGCTTGCCAGCCTAGTTTAGTATAAAGGCCTCCACTCTTGTCTTCTGTCTGTAGGTTTAAACTTGTCACCCCTAATGCCTTTGCCTTGTTGATAATCGCTCCAATTAATCTTTCAGCAACGCCTTGTCCTCTTGAAGAGGCTTCCACATATACACCTCCTAGCCAATGATCTCTATCTGGATAGATATCCATTTCATGAAAGCGCAGCTGGGCTGCACCTATTAACTTGTTTTTTTCCTGTGCAATAATGATCAGTGGCAACTTGTCGCTGTTGAGGTAATCAGCGAGTTTTAGCTCTAGTTCGCTTGTACTGCGACCAGCGCCAATATAACCCCATTCGTCGCTATACCATTTTGCTATTTGCGCTATAGCCTCAGGTGTTTCAGAGAGTAAAAGTAGTTGCATATGTTAGTGTTCTCCAAATACGTATTCAGCGCACAGATTTAACAGTTGCTAAAGTTTTAGGGTGCGAACTTAGGCTCGTTAGGATGGTTTTTTATCTTGTTAAGCAGCCAATATACACAGTTGCTGACGTTATAAAAGCCGCTGTATGAACGTTTTATCTGTTTTGCTACAAATTAGAACTTTTACTTAACTTACTTTAAGTTGTTGTGTTACATTGAGTTTATTAGTTGAGGGGGTGCTCCTCTTATATATTGATTCAAGGATGATTAAGTCGACATGGATAATGCTGAGAAGCCTACCAAGGTGAGTTTCTGGAGTAAACTGCAAAGTATAGCGTTGACCGTTGTTGCGGTAATGTTGTCACTAGGGCAGTGGAATGACACTAAAGATGCTGTCAGCAGTGCCTATGAAGCATTTGTCGCAAACTGGACAAACGACATCGAGTACAAGCATATTTCTACTCTGCATGTCGGGCAAACTCAAGCTTACGTTACCAGTATCTTTGGTAAACCACACGTGTCCAAAAAGTCCAAATTGGACTCCGAGATTGTCTACTTCTATTACGGCAATAAAAAATACCAACTCACGTTAGCCATCAAAGATAAGCGTTTATCAGGCTACGCTATTGTCGGCTTAAATACCGATTTCCAAGTCTCAGTACCTTATACAGCGCAGACACTATTATCGACGCCGCTTGAGCAATATTTTTCTCAAACTGATAGTTACTTCTCTGATGCCAATAATATTGAGTATTACGCAGAATCCCATGATTTAGGTAAAAAGGCGATGTTCTACAACCTTATCTTAGGGGCTGTAAATTATGGCAATTTCAGCGCTAGTGATCGTAGCTCGGTAAAAAAATTAAATGCTGACCTAGATCGCGGTGTTGCAGATGTGACCGCTGCATTATCCACAAGCCGCAAACTTACTCCAAACTATTTTGCAGTTACTGAGCTTGCGCCCAACGTAATGATCGAAGGGCTGTTAACACACTTTGAATATAAGACCCTTTTAAAAATAGATTAACATCAAGGATGAAGTATGAATCTAAAACTAAGCGCTATATTTTTAGGGCTGACCTTAGTCGTGGCTTGCCAATCAACAAGTAAAGCCCCTGATTGGTATTTGAACCCTGTAGCGACAAGTGGTGCATCACTCATTGCTGTCGGTGAGGCTGCATCACTTGATAAAGCAAAGCAAAAGGCGATGAGTGCGCTTAATCAGCAGCTTTGGACGGAAGTTAAATCGAAAGGTCTAAGTCGTAATATTGCTAACGACATTAATGGTCAGGAGCATTATCAGCAGCTAAATGATTTTAGCGTGAATACCAAGACGTCTGCAGTTGTACTGAATGGCGTTGTTTTCTCAAAAGCTCAACAAGTGGGTAGCACGTTTTATGTTGAGGCCGTGGTTGATAAGGCAAAAGTTAGAACGCAACTGCTTGCCGATATAGAAAGCTACAATCAACAAGCGCAGTTTGAACTCGACAGCTTGCCACGGGTAGACCCTCTGCTGTGGTGGTTAAAAAATGTTGATGTGAGTTCGCTTGAGCGCAGCATGGCTAGCCGCTTATCTATGTTGGTAGCTTTGTCGCCAGCAGGCAGCAGTCGTCCAGATAACCTCATCCCAGCACTAAAAGAAAAAGTCGCTGAGGTGCATGCAGGCATAAAAGTAGCAATAGCTGCTAAGCCAAATGATCAATGGATGAAAAAATCAGTGACGGCTCATTTTACCGATTTTGATATTCAGGTTGTCGATGGCCCATCAAGCAACTTTAGTCATCAGCTTATTCTAGATACTGATTGGCGTAAAAATTACATTTCAGATATGTATATTTCAACCGTCCAAGTAAATTTAATACTTAAAAATCAGAGTGGCATTACTTTGGCTAGCAATGAAATTATAGCTAATGCTAATTCTGTAACCAGTTACGAGCGCGCCGATGAAGGTGCCTCTCGCCGTTTCTCTGCCGAGTTAAAAGAGCAGGATTTTTGGAAAGCTTTAGGGCTTTAGTTAGTTTTTTATAATTGAATTAGGGATATCAATATGTTTAAAAAAGCTTTTGTTGCGTTAGCCGTGTTAACCGCTGTCACTGGTTGTAAGTCAACTGGCCCTAATGTTTGTTCAGCATCGACTCGAGTTGAATTACCTGTAAGTGATCATGTGGTTAAAGGCACTGCTAGCACTAAAGTCATTATTTTTGAGCCAGATCTAAAAGTTGATACGATGACAGCCAAAAATATTACTGCATCTTTTCATCAATCGCTCACTAAGCAGGTCGATAAGACTGGATCAAAAATCGTCGATCGAAGTTTAGCTAAAAAATTGAAATCAGAGTTACAGATAGCTGAAGCGAGTGGCATATATAGTTCTGAAGGCGTTCCTGTAGCAGACTTTGCTATCTTTACCGATATTGGCGTTGCTAACTTTTCTCGCGAGTTTAAAGCTGCTCATGAAGCCTATGATCCAATCAAGGATAAGCGGGTTCGAGTGGCTGCCTCGTGCAACTTCAAAGCAACTATTGAAGCTAGTACTAGAGCGGTTTCATTACCTGATATGTTGACGTTAGATCAAATCGAATTCGAAGGGGACAGTGACTTCTCATTTGATACAAGTAATTCACGCTGCCCAATCTCTCAAGACCAAATGCGCAGTATGATCGCTGAAGCCGCTAAGTATGCGGTTACTCGCAATGATGATTTGAAGAACTTATTGGCCCCAAGAGCTGGCGTTGTTGAGATGCGTCAATGTGATGCGGGTACTATGGTGCGTATCGATATGGGCAGTCGTCATGGGGTTGAACCTGAATGGGAAGTCGATTTTATTACTCATGAGAAAGTCACCAATTATGCCGGTGAAATTGAAATCGAAACCAGTGGTTATGGCGAAGGTGAGGTCATTAACAATGCTGAGCATGGCATAAAACCAAACCATTCTTGGGTTATTATCGATAATGATATGGCTGGAAAAGTAAAGCGTGGCGATACCGTTAAAGTGAAGTTTGAAGATGCATGTAATGACATGTCTATTTTCGCTAGTTTATGCCATAAAACATCAGAAACAATGTCAAAAACATTTAGCTTTTAAGGGATTAAAATGAAAAAAGTATTAATTACAGCAGCCGTTTTGGCAATGCTAGGTGGTTGTTCAAGTAACGATACAGTACAAAATGTGCAGCAGGTCGACTGTTTTTACCCTGATGCTCCAACCGTTAGCGCGCCGCGTTGGGTGTGCGATGTTATGCCTGAAGGTATCGAGATGGGAGCGGTTGGTTACGCTAAGAAGAGTGTTGCTGGCCTAAGTATTATGCGCGATGTTGCCACTAATGATGCGCGTGCTCGATTGGCGCAGCAATTCGAATCAAACGTAAATACGTTGTTCAAGCAAGCAACCAAAGCGAATGTGATCTCGACCACTGAAAGCGTGTCTGAAGAGGTTAACGAATATTTTGAGTCGGTGACTAAAAACGTTACTAGCCGTACTTTGTCTAATAGCCGGGTGGTTGTTACGCAGCGCAGTCCAGGTGGCGGGCTTTATACGCTCGTGGGGATGGATAAAGCGACTTATGATGACAACCTAGCTAAAGTGGTTGCTGCAGCGGGTAAGAAAGATCCTGAATTGTGGAATAAGTTTAATAACAAGAAAGCCGCAGAAGAGCTGGATGCGGTGCTTTCAACGTTACAAAAACTTTAGTACTTAGAAATGAAAGAGGGAGGCTATTTGCTTCCCTCTCATTTTTCGCCAAGTATTTTTCACGGTAGTAATGAAAGGATTCAATAATGAAAACTCGTTTAACAGGTGTGATGGCCTTAATGCTGAGTGTGCCGTCGGTTTTTGCTGCGGATCGCTTTGCTGAGATTGATACTGAAATAGATAAAGCCAATTTCACTCAAGAGCAAATGGATAAGGAATATCAAGATTTTGTTTTTGCTTATATGGCTGAATATGAGAGCTGGCGAGTTGAATACCTTAAAGAGTTCGACCAGTACCGAGCTGAAATTATCAAGAAGTGGGGCGTTGGCGATGTCTCTGAGCCACATAAGAGTGTTGAATATTCCGCTGACCAAACTGTCAAATCTATCATCGACTATGCTAACAATGAAGTCACAGTTTCAATGCTGGTTGATAGTAATACTAGCGATGAAGAGGCAAAAGCTGAACTTAGCACACAAGTAGAAGCGTTAGCTGCAAATCCAGACTCGAATGTATCTAAAGTCATTATAGCGCTTGAACCACAAGCTGTTTCTGCTGTTGAAGTTATTCCGGTAGCGTTTTCTGCTGAAAATGAGAAGCAGGCTAAACAGGTCATCATCGAGCAAACAAAAGCACAGTTAGTTGAAATAGATAAAGAGTCGGATAAGGTACAACTGAGCAAAGCTGACAACTTATCTATCGATATGATTGAGCAAGTCACTATTCAGAAAAAGAAAAAGTTACTTGCTGTAGCCAAAGAACGGCTAATTAGCTTAGCTGATGATTACGATAAGCAGCGTGCTGAAAAGACGGCAAAGCTAACGACAAAGAAGATTGTCGAATACAAAGTAAAATTACCTAAAAATGGATTGAGTTCGAGAGCGAATGCCGTTGTCGATTTTGCCCAAGAGGAGGGCAAAAGGTGGCAAATTTCATCAGCACTAATTATGGCGGTTATTCATTCTGAGTCGAGTTTTGACCCTAAGGCAACCTCGCCAATTCCAGCCTATGGTTTGATGCAAATTGTGCCAACTACAGCGGGCTATGATGTTAATCAAATCGTTAGAAAGATCAGTGAACCAATGTCTTCTGGTGACTTGTACGTTCCTGATGTGAATGTAGAAACGGGCGCCGCTTACCTTAATATTTTGAATAAGCGCTACCTTAAATCAATTGAAAATGACGAGAGCCGTTTGTACTGCATGATTGCTGCGTACAACACTGGCGCGGGTAACGTTGCTAAAGCGTTTAATGCCGATGGTGCGAGAAATATTAGAAAGGCAGCTAAGGTGATTAATAAGATGGCGCCAGATGAAGTTTATCAGCACCTACTCCATAATCTTCCTTATGACGAAACTAAACATTATCTGAAGAAAGTCAGTAGCCGTATCGAACTTTATCAAAACAAGATTTGATATTTTGAGTAATAAAAAAGCCAGCTGATGCTGGCTTTTTTTATGAACGATTAACTCATGGTTATGGGCGTTCAAAGATGGTTGCGATACCTTGGCCTAAACCAATACACATGGTCGCTAGACCATATTTAGCATCTTTAGCTTCCATCAGGTTAATCAAGGTAGTCGAGATACGAGTACCAGAACAACCTAATGGGTGACCCAGTGCAATCGCGCCTCCATTGAGGTTAATCTTTTCGTCAACCACATCCATCAAACCTAGGTCTTTAACACAAGGTAGAGACTGCGCGGCAAACGCTTCGTTTAGCTCAATAACATCTAAATCATCAACAGTGAGACCTGCGCGCTTAAGTGCTTTTTGAGTTGCAGGTACTGGGCCGTAACCCATAATCGCTGCATCACAACCGGCAATCGCCATTGAGCGAATACGTGCTCTAATCGGTAAGCCAAGCTCTTTAGCCTTCTCTTCTTCCATCACTAGCATGGCAGAGGCGCCATCTGAAAGCGCTGAAGAGGTACCGGCAGTCACTGTTCCGTTAGCTGGGTCAAATGCAGGTCGTAGACCTGATAGTGATTCCATTGAGGTTTCTGGGCGAATAACTTCGTCGTGTTCAACTTTAATCAGTGCACCATCAGCATCATGACCTTCAATAGCGACGATTTCATTAGCAAAACGGCCTTCAACGGTTGCTGCTTGAGCACGTTGATGTGATCGCACTGCAAAAGCATCTTGCTGCTCACGGGTAATACCGTGCATCTTACCTAACATTTCTGCGGTAAGACCCATCATGCCAGATGCTTTAGCAACATTGTTAGCAAGACCTGGATGGAAGTCGACACCGTGGTTCATTGGCACGTGACCCATGTGCTCAACGCCACCTACGATAAAGGTATCGCCTTGGCCTGTCATGATGGCACGTGCTGCTTGATGTAGTGCATCCATAGATGAACCACACAAGCGGTTAACGGTTACAGCGCCAACTTGCTTAGGAATGCCTGCAAGCAATGCCGCATTTCGGGCAATATTGAAACCTTGTTCTAGGGTTTGCTGCACACAACCCCACATCACGTCTTCGATGGTATTTGGATCAAGCTTTGGGTTACGCTCTAGAAGCGATTTCATTAGCTCTGCAGAAAGAGTTTCTGCACGTACATTTCTAAATACACCCGCCTTAGAACGGCCCATTGGAGTACGAATGCAATCTACGATAACGGCGTTTTTCATTGTTCTAATCCTTGCTGCTTAAGCCTGCTGGTAGTAGCTGCCATTGTTGGCGGCGAGTTCACGCATAGCGTCGGTGACTTGGTATAGACCACCTAAGTGTGCATATTTGTCGGCAAGCGCCACAAAGTTAGCTACACCCATGGTATCTAGGTAACGGAATACACCGCCTCTAAATGGTGGGAAACCAAGGCCGTAAACTAAGCCCATATCTGCTTCAGCAGGCGAAGCGATAATTCCTTCTTCAAGACAGCGTACAGTCTCAATGATCATTGGGATCATTGTGCGAGCGATTATTTCATCAGACTCAAAGGCTTTTTGTTCACCAAACTCAGCTTGTAGTAATGCGTAGCTAGTCGGGTCTAAATCTTTCTTCGGCTTACCGCGACGATCAACTGAGTATTGATAGAAGCCTTTATTGTTTTTCTGACCAAAACGCTCGGCCTCAAACATCACATCAATAGCATCTTTACCGGTTTTACCCATACGCTCTGGGAAGCCTTCAGCCATTACTGCTTGGGCGTGGTGACCAGTATCGAGACCGACAACATCCAGTAGGTAAGCAGGGCCCATTGGCCAGCCAAATTGCTTCTCCATCACTTTATCAATAGCAGCAAAATCAGCGCCATCGGCAAGCAGGCCACTAAAACCAGCAAAGTATGGGAAAAGAACGCGGTTAACGAAGAAGCCTGGGCAGTCATTAACAACGATTGGCGTTTTGCCCATCTTGCTAGCATAAGCAACAACTGATGCCACTGTTTCATCTGAGCTATTTTCGCCGCGAATAACTTCTACTAGCGGCATTTTGTGCACAGGGTTAAAGAAGTGCATACCACAGAAGCGTTCAGGCTTTTTAAGGCTCTTAGCCAGCAGATTGATTGAAATCGTTGAAGTGTTTGAGGTGATGATTGCATCTTCACTAACATGCTCTTCGACTTCAGCTAGCACCATAGATTTAACTTTTGGGTGCTCTACGACAGCTTCAACCACCACATCAGCATCTTTAACTGGCGCATAATCGAGTGCAGGGGTGATATTGTTGAGTACCGCGGCCATTTTGGCTGGGGTAGAGCGCCCACGCTTTACTTGCGCTGTTAGCAGTTTAGATGCTTCGCCCAAACCTAGGTCGAGTGCGGGTTGGGCAATATCTTTCATTACAATCGGGGTGCCTTTACTAGCACTTTGGTAAGCGATGCCACCACCCATAATGCCCGCACCTAATACTGCGGCAGAATTTACTTTCTTAGCCAGTTTGCCAGCTTTTTTAGCTTTACCTTTAACTAATTGGTCGTTAAGGAAAATGCCAATCAGTGCTTGAGCAACTTCGGTTTTAGCCAGCTTTAAGAATGCTTGATGTTCAACTTTTAATGCGCCTGCGCGGTCAAGTTGTGCTGCTTGCTCAATAACACTAATTACAGCCATTGGCGCTGGGTAGTGCTTACCTGCAACTTTAAATACCATGCCTTTTGCAGTTGCAAATGACATCATCGCTTCTAGCTTAGGAAGTGTTAGTGGTGCCAGCTTTTTAGCACGGCGGGTTTGCCAGTCTAGTTTCTCTGCGATAGCATCTTTAAGCATTTTTAGCGCTGCACTTTGCAACTGCTCTGGTGCTACAACAGCATCGATAGCGCCAACCTGTAATGCTGCTTCTGGACGCTGGTCCTTACCTGAGGTAATCCACTCCAGTGCGTTATCTGTGCCCACTACGCGTGGCAATCGAACTGTGCCACCAAAGCCTGGGATAATACCTAGCTTAGTTTCAGGTAAACCGATGCGAGCAGTTGTGTCTGCGACTCGAAGATCTGTCGCTAGAATAGTTTCGCATCCTGCACCAAGGGCAAAGCCGTTGATTGCTGAAATCGTTGGGAAGGGCAGATCTTCCAATTTGTTGAAAACGACGTTTGCATCTTCCAACCAAGTCATAAGTACTGAATCTTCTTCAGCAAAGAGACCTAAAAATTCTGTGATGTCAGCACCAACTATAAATGCTGGTTTAGCTGAGGTCAGCATCAAACCTTTAATGCTGTTGTTTTGCTTGATGCTGTCGAGTGCAGCATTTAAAGAGTCGATGGTTTCTCTATCGAACTTGTTGACCGAACCTTGTGCGTTAAAACACAAATGAGCGATGTTGTCCTCAAGTAACTCAACCTCAATTGTAGGGCTTTGGTAGATCATTGCTTGCTTCCTTATAGCGTAAGTTAAATATTCACTCTTTTTAGAATCAATATAACTCTCTTTGTTTCCGGCAGCTTCGGCCATCATTTGACCAGTTGTTGCTCAGTGTGCGACTAATCACAAAAAATTACAACACCCAATTTAAACACTTGTTCGATTTCTGTTTGCTCGTTTATTTTAGTTGTTATTAAACAGTGGTTTATTCTTTTGTAGGTGATGCGCTGTTACAATTTGTTGTTGTAAATATATAACGCTCAAGCCTTGCCTTGTTGTTTGAAGAGCTGAATTGTTCAGCTTAAAAACTGACAGTGAAGTTTTCTAACTTGCAAAGCGCGCTTGTTGAGGTAGTTTGAGTATAGTGGGCTTTTAGGCGCGCAGTTATTCGCTGAATTATGGGGGGATTTTGAAACCACGAGTTTGGATTCGACATGGAGTGTTAATCACCTACGGTGCAGCACTTGATACTGCATTGCACCGCCATCACGCTGTACAGCTAGTATGGGCGAGAGGGGCTTCTTCTTGCCAATGGCGCGGTGGAAATACAACGGGCAACCTGATCATTGATTCGCAAGTTGAGCATAAGCTGCAACTCGATGAAGGTTGGATATTATTGATTGAGCCTCAATGTGAACTTGGTGTAAAACTGCGGCAGATGATAGACGGGAAAGAGGTCGTCCAATTTGAACCTTTACTTGCCCCATATATCAACGAGCACCCTAAAAGTAATCCAAATACGCAACTAACCCCTTTGTTTAGCGCGCTAAACCTCTCTTTAAGTGTTGATCCCAAATTAACTTCAACACTTGATCGTCGAATTCAGACTCTACTGGCTAAACTCGATAGGTGCTTACAAGGTGGCTGTCAGAAACCTGCCCGCTGGCGTGCTAGTGATATTGCTAATGAGTTAGCTATGTCAGAGAGTCGTTTTAGGCATTTATTTCGCAATGAAATGGGGATTGCTTGGCGTCCTTATCTTAGGTGGCGCCGTTTGTCCTGTGCTATCACTGCAATGATGTCCGGTCACAGTGCAACTGAATCGGCACATTTAACCGGCTTTGCCGATAGCGCTCACTTAAGCCGGACTTTTAGAGCTATGTTTGGCATCTCTATTCAGCAGGCTAGAACTCTCTTTTCCTCTAAAGAACGTTAGAATATTTATTGATCACTATTAGTTTTGGTCATCAATACCGCTAAAAGTTAGCCAGTTTGTTCAAGTTTCAAGTTACCCCCCAGTCATATACTTAGTAACAATAGTTTTACAATTGTTTGTGTCGATATTTCAGGTTTTTTGATCTAAAACGACTTCAGCAACTGTAGGTGTTGGGGTCATTCCTCCCTTGTTTGGTCGCAACACCCTTTTTATTGAACTTCAACAAAAATTATTACATATACACCGCGTGCAGCTTAGCAAGCTCTCGATATAAATTTGCTAGGTTTTTCGCATTAAGTCTCTACTAACTAAGGCGATTACAACTAAATGGAATTATATAAAACACTCGAGCAGGCAGGGCTTGATCCTGTAAAGGTTGCGCTATCTTCTGTGGGGCAGTTGTATGCAATGAGTGAAGATAATTTGCTGTCGTTTAAGCATTCATTGGTCGTTGAATCATTTAAATTTCATTATCAGCATAATGAGTTTTTTCGCCATGCTTGCGACTCTAGAGGCGTCTTACCATCGCAGATTTTAACTGCCGATGACTTAATTAAAATTCCTTTAATCCCTATTCATCTTTTTAAAGCCAATGATAGTTATAAGCTGTTATCAAAAGGATTAAACGCTATTGAGCTAGAGATGCGCAGCACTGGAACGTCAGGTATTCCGAGTGTATCGCGACGTTGCAGTGAAACGGTGGATAATGCGATTTTAGGTATCTACGCCATGTATCGCGAGTTTTTAAAACTATCAAAAGGGGCGGGGTTATATCTATGCCCATCGACTGAAGAGATCCCTGAAATGGGGATGATTAAAGCGCTTAACCTGCTTGCAGGCTTGTTAGATACCCATAAATTTATGGTTAAAAATGAAACCTTCGCCCCTGAAGATGCTCTTGAGCAGCTGCAACAATGGAGCGGCACATTTGATCGTCACATTATTGGGCCACCGTTCCTTATAAATCGATTTATCCGCTATTTAAAGGCGACTAATACGCGACTCAAGTTAGACAAAAATACCTTTGTGATCACTCTAGGCGGTTGGAAACGTTTTAGTGGTGAGATGCTTTCAAGAGCTGAATTTAATCAGGAATGTATTGAGTATCTCGGTGTTAGAGAGGAGCAGATCCGCGATGTCTATGCGCTTGTTGAGTCCAATGTCATTGCTATTGATGATGAGAATGGCGTCAAGCATGTATCACCTTTTGTTCACTTTTCGGTGCGAGACCCTAAAAATTTAGATAGGGAAGTTAGCTTAGGTGAGGTTGGTCAATTGGCCATTCTCGATCCACTATCGCGCTCTACCCCTGGTTTCATTTTGACTGAAGATTTAGTGCGCTTGTTGCCAAAAACTAATGATAGTGATCGCAGTGGTCAGCGGATGCAATATGTAATGCGCTTGCCTGAATCTAAAGAGTTTGGATGTTGTGCAGTCAACCTTGATAAGCGGCTGGATGACCTAGAGGTCGAGCAGCAATCAACTTGTCCCATCGTGTCTTAACAACCGCTATAACCTAGAGAGGCTGAGCTATGTATAACGATATTATCGTCGATAACTTTAGTAACCCTAAGTTTGTCGGTGATTTGGAATCTGCTGATTACAAGTTTGAGATTGGTAACCCTGTTTGTGGTGACCGGATTCACATGCAGGTAGAGCTTGATGGAGATTATATCCGCGACAGCAGATTTAGAGCTTGGGGCTGTGCTACGTCAGTTGCCACTGCAAATATCTTCTGTGAATCGATTATAGGCCTGTCGATAGAAGCCATTTCTGCTCGGGAAAGCACTGAAATTTCGGAGATGTTGGGCGAGCTGGAACCGTCACAGCAGCACTGCATCAATATACTTATTGAGTTACATCAAGAGCTCATTCTTGCTGTATCTTTGGTAGAGGTATAGGCCGTGAATCAAGAGCATCTGCAAGGCTACTTCGATTACAATGCTACCACTCCTATTTCCGAAGGGGTGGCGTTATCAATGCAACCTTCCATCAGCTTATTTGCCAACCCTTCTAGCCCTAATCGATACTCAGCAAATAGTCGTTCTGCTATATCTGAAGCTAGAAATAACTTAGCTGATCTATTAATGACGAGGCCTGAACGCATCTTTTTTACCTCTGGCGGTTCAGAAGCAAATAATTGGGCGATAAAAGGGGTGTTGTTTAAACACCTTCGTCGACCAGGCCACATTATAACCACTTCCATTGAGCACGCTTCGGTGCTTGATACAGTGCGCTACTGTGTTGAACATCTCGGCTTCAGTGTAACGTATTTGCAACCAGATGCTGCGGGCCATATTAGCCTTAAAGAGTTTGAGTCAGCGTTAACTGTTGATACCCAACTTGTCACCATTATGTACGCCAATAATGAAACGGGTGCTATTCAGCCGATTGAACAGATTTGCAAAATAGCCGCAGAGAAGCAAGTGCCTGTACATGTCGATGCGGTGCAGTTTGTTGGTAAGCGTCTGATTGATGTGGAGCAGCTTGGAGTTAACTATCTATCGCTGTCGGCGCACAAATTCTATGGCCCAAAGGGAGTGGGTTGTCTTTATATTAAGGATAGAGACGCGATCGAACCTTTGATCCATGGTGGTGGGCAAGAGTTTTCTATGCGCTCTGGTACAGAAAATATTGTTGCTATGACTGGGATTGCGGTTGCCGCAGAAGAAGCCAAGCGAGAATTAGTATATTGGGACAGTCACTGCTTTAGGCTTAAAAATCAGATGATAGCGTTGCTTGAAGCGGCCCCTATCGCTCTCGTTTTTAATGGCACGACAGACTATGAGTCTGCACTATCTAATACGCTAAATATCTCGATCGACGGAATACGTGGAGAAGCTTTGGCTTTGAGAATGGAGATGTTGCACGGCTTTATTATTTCTGTGGGCTCAGCTTGCAGCAATAATAAAACTCAGCAGCTATCTCATGTGTTAACGGCGATGGGGCTCACTGAGGAACGAGTGTTAGGCGCGATTAGGATCAGCTTTGGTTGCTTCACTGATGCCAAGCAAGTCAGTAAGTTTGTCGACGCCTTGGTTATTGAAGTACAGCAGTTACTGCGTATTAGTGGTTGTGAAGTGTCATGAGGTTAACACAAGGTACACCGCTATTGATGGATGTGATCCGTGAGCATGCATTTAATGAGCCTGAAACCATCGCTTGCTCCTTTCAGCCAAGAGGCCCAGAAACTGCAATTCACCTAACTTATGGAGAGTTAATCAACAGAGTTGAGTCTAGAGCTAGGTTGTTGGTTAGACTCGGTTATCAAGAGAAGCATATTGCACTGCTATTTCCCTCTGGACTTGAATTCATCGTCGATTTCCTTGCCTGTATGCGCGCAGGGGTGATTGCGGTACCGCTTAATGTCACCCGTAATGCGAAGCAGTTTGAGCGAACACTCACTATTTTAGAAGACGCCAAAGTGCAGGCGATTCTTACCACTGCAGATACTCAGAAAACCTTATCTAAGCAATTAATAGCGGTTAGCGGTGGCCATGAATCTGATTTTATATGGATTGATGAACACTATCGCACGCTAGAAGAGATAGATATTGCACCCGTCTCACCAGAGCTTGTCGCCTTCATTCAATATACTTCCGGCTCTACCTCTAGCCCCAAAGGAGTCATGGTTACTCATGGTAATCTGATACATAACATGCAAGTGATGCAGGCATCTTGTCTGCATCCTAAAGGCGCTATTGTTGGCGGATGGTTGCCGCAGTTCCATGATATGGGATTAGTTGGGCACATGCTGTTACCACTGTACCTAGCAGGTCGTTACGTTTTCATGCCGCCAATGAGCTTCATTCAGCGACCAAGTCGTTGGTTAAAGTTGATTTCACAATATCGCATTTTCTGCTCTGCTGCGCCTAACTTTGGTTATGAGCACTGCGTTAATTTAATTCGTGAGTCTGAAGATTTGTCTGATATAGATTTAAGTTGTTGGAAGATTGCTTTGAATGGTTCTGAGCCTGTTAGTGCTGTAACCATGCAGCAGTTTTCAGATCGATTCTACCATTTGGGTTTTGATCAAAATGCCTTTTTTCCAAGCTATGGTATGGCGGAAGCAACACTGTTTGTCTCCGGCGGCCCTCAAGGGACTGGGGTGCAATCGCTTTCGCTAGATAAGGCATCATTTGAGTTAGGCAGAGTAGAGGTTAAGCCTGATGGCGCCAAAGTGGTGTGTTGCGGTGCGATTAATAAGGATTTTACCGTCCGTATTGTTAACCCTGAAACATTTGAGATCTGCCGTTCTAATGAAACCGGAGAAGTTTGGATAGCGGGTGACTCAGTTGCAGTCGGTTACCTAAATCAAACAGCGAAAACAGCAAGCAACTTCCACGCGAAACTTTCTAATGGCGATGCGACCCCTTACCTGCGTACTGGTGATATGGGCTTCATTCTGGATGGGCAGCTCTATATTACTGGTCGGATTAAAGAGCTGCTTATTGTGCGCGGTCGAAACCTCTATCCCTATGATATTGAGCGTACTTGTCGCTCGTATCGTTATGCTGCCAAAGGTAATGGCGCCGCGGTGTTTACATTTAATGGACACTCTAAAGCCAAGCTTGCCGCAGTTGTCGAGGTGAGTCGGCAGGCGTTATCAGATAAACCGCTGCGTCAATTGATGGACGATCTTAAAGCTTTGGTAACCGAAGAGCACGAGATTGCCCTAGACCGTATCTTAGTCGTCCCACCTGGCACTATCCCAAAAACCACTAGCGGTAAAGTGAAGCGAACCGCTTGTAGTGCACTTTTATAAACTCAAAATTTGTTAAAGGAAATAACAGTGAAATTTTGTAAACAGACCCTAACTGAAGATATAACTCTTTACCTGACCGATGCTATCGAAGAGTTTAGTGTCGAGCAGCACTTGGATACATCGTTTTCTCGGCTAGGTTTAGATTCAACAGGGCATGTGCAATTGTCGAGCATAATTGAAGATCATACTGAAACAGAAATTGAACCAACCATCGCTTTTGATTATCCGACGATTAACTCTCTATTGCAGTTTTTAGAGGCCAAATACCTGCAAGTCAAAGAGATTACTTAGTATGTCTTTGATTGATGTAGTGGTTGTTGGCGCTGGCCAGAACGGATTGTTTATGGCTAAGAGATTGCAAGAGCAGGGGCTTAGTTACCTTGTTTTGGAACGAGATGCTATTGGCCAAGTATGGGATAACCGCCTTGAAGGTATGAAGTTGTTTACCTCACGACAATTTTGCCAACTACCAGGTTTAGTTTTTCCTGGAGAGCAGTGGGGATTCCCGTCCTTTATTGAAATGGCGGATTATTTACGTCGTTATGCAGCAACATTCGAACTCAATATCAGGCAGCAAAGTGGCATTGTCTCGATGGAAAAAGTAGATGGGGTTTTTCTGATAAAAACAGATGACGGATTGTTGCTATCAGCTCGAACAGTGATTAACGCTACCGGAGCTAACCAGTCTCCACTTATTCCAAAGCTTGCTGATGGCTTATCAAATCGTGTTATCCAACATAGCTCAAACTTAACATCATTAGCTGAAATTAAGAGTAATGCCAGAGTCTTAGTGGTTGGTGATGGCGCTACTGGTCGGCAAATTGCTGGTGGGCTTGCCAGTCGCTGTAAGGTCACGCTGTCACAAGGTGGTAAGCGTACATTTCCCCCTAATGAAGTTCTTGGGCGCGACATTTTTTGGTGGTTAAAGTTAGCGGGGGTTTTATTTGCAGACCGCAAAAGTAAGGTTGCGCGTATGCTCCAAAAGCGTAACCCGGTTCCTTGTGGTGAATTTAATAATGCGGGCTTACGCGCGTTAGGTGTATCACTTAAAGGCCGCATGGTTCGAGCTGCTGATCGCCGGGTTTACTTTCACGATGGTCGTTTAGATGGTGTTGATGTGGTTATCTGGGCGGTAGGTTACCGCGATAACACTGATTGGTTAACCATCCCTGAGTGTGTTGATGGGCAAGGTTTTGTGCAGGAACATGGCCGCTCTCCTGAACCCGGCTTGTTTGTTGTTGGACGTAAATGGCTTAGTTGCCGTGCATCTGAGCTGATCCTTGGAGTAGAAAAAGATGTTAACTCCGTTGTGGCTTTAGTCGAAGCTTTCATTAAGCAAAGGAGATCGCTATGAGTACGGACACTCTATGGCAAAAAATGTTGACCTCAAAGGCAGCCTTAATGATGTTACTCATTTGCCTATCGTTTACCAGCATTTGTATTGTTGGCCTGAAGGATATGGGACTCGCTAGCGACTACAAAATATTTTTTGATGACAACGATACAGATCTGCAGACGTTAGAGCAGATGGACGCGACTTATACTGCGACTGATAATGTTTTTATTATGATTAAACCTAAGCAGGGGCAGATCTATAACATTGAAACTCTATCGTTGGTTTATCAGCTTACAGATCGTCTATGGCACACGCCTTTTTCTACCCGCGTGGATTCGCTGACTAACTATCCTTTTAGCTGGGCTGATGGCGATAACATTGAAATTGAAGAGTTGCTATATGAACAGGAACAGTTGGATCTAGCAAGGGTTAACTTTATCAAGCGAGCCGCTGAAGGTGAGCGAGATCTGCTTGATAGTCTGGTGACGAGAGATGGGTTGTATACGGCCATTAATGTAACCACTCTACTTCCTGGTGAGAATCATAAAGCGGAAATATTGGCCATTATGCAGGCGGTAGAAGCCGATATTGCACTGTTCGAGCAGCGTTATCCTGAGCACTCGTTTTATGTCACCGGGCTGGTTACCATGAATGGCGCGTTTTTTAAGGCGGCCAAAACCGATTTTACCACCCTGATTCCATTAATGATCGTGTTTGTACTGGTTGCTGCTGGCGTTATTCTTGGATCGGCGCAAGCTGCGTTGAGTATCCTTGTGGTATTGGTGTTGTCATTGTTGGGAGCATTAGGGCTCGCAGGCTGGCTGGGGATTGACCTTTCTGCTCCTTCGGTTTCCGCACCAATCATTATGTTTACCGTGATAGTAGCCTCGAGCATACATATTATCAGTTATGTAAAGCGACAGTTGATACTGGGTCATTCACAATTTGATGCCGTGCTGAGTTCCTATCAGCATAATGCTAAGCCGATAATTGTGAGTCACTTAACCACAGTTATTGGTTTTCTTGCGATGAACGCTAGTGATTCTCCACCGTTTCGCGATCTTGGTAATATTGTCGCGTTTGGGGTGATGTTCTCGCTTATGCTGTCGTTTACCTTGTTGCCAAGGTTACTGCTATTAATTCGAATATCCAATAAGCAAACGCTAGTGACTAGCATCTTTGAGCGAATGAATGGCTTGGCAAGTATAGTTATCCGCTATCGAAACCCAATTCTGTTTATCTTTTTACCTATCAGTGTTGTATTTGCCTCGTTGAGCTTTCTAAATGAAACCGATGATGACCTCATTAAATATTTTAACAAGAGCGTGCCTTTTAGGGTTCAAGCTGAGGAGATCGATCAGCATTTTTCAGGGCTATACAACATTGGTTACTCGTTATCGAGCCATCAAGAGAATGGTATTTTTTCACCCTCATATTTAGGTTTTGTCGAGCAGTTTGATGCTTGGCTATTGGCTCAAAAAGAGGTGGTGATTACTGATAGCCCGCTGCACCGGATTAAGCGGCTTAATCAGTTGATGCATGGTGATCAGAGTCAGTTTTATCAAATACCCACAACTGCGAAAATAGCAGCGCAACAGTTCCTGCTGTATGAGATGTCGCTGCCTTTTGGTAAAGATGCCGGTAACCAAGTGAGCTTCGATAAATCCTCACTTAAGTTAACTGCTCGATTAAGCAATATGACTTCGGTTGAAATGTTAGCGTTCGAAGCGAGAGTTGCCGACTGGCTGCAGCAAAATAAAATGCAAAAGATTACGTTCGAATACTCCAGCCCCTCTCTTATTTTCTCGCATGTGGGTCAGAGTAATATTTTCAGTTTACTGCAGGGGGCATTTGTTGCCTTTCTGGTTATTTCGGTGGCGCTAACAGCGGTATTTCGCTCGTTCTATATTGGCATCTTGACCCTCATTCCCAATCTCATCCCAGTTGGCGCAGCTTTCGGTTTTTGGTATTGCATACAAGGGCATATTTCGATGGGATTGGCGGGTGTGTCGGCGATGGCTATCGGGATTATTGTCGATGATACCGTGCATTTTCTTTATCAATATATTGCAGGGCTAAAGCGAGGCTTAACCCCTGAGCAGAGTGTTACTAATACCTTCGAGCATACGATGAGTGCGATTGTGATTAGTTCTATCTTGCTGATTGTCGGCTTTATGTTGCTGTCGAGTTCCTCTTTCGAAAAGAACGCCCAAATGGGCTTGCTCACCAGTGGCACCATAGTGTTGGCTCTGCTGTTTGATCTCATCGTATTACCCGCCATCGTTTTAAAATTTATGCGCCGTTTGCCGCAATATGCAGGGCAACCACAACTGACATTGGATCAAGCAAAGTGAGTATTAAATGAAAAAACATAAATTTGTGTTTGTTAGTTTTGTCTGTAGCTACAGCTTTATTTTTGCAGCACATAGCAGTGCGGATACTGCCAGTGAGCAGCAAGGTTATGCGATTGCTAGTGCCGTTGAGCTACGAGATGAGGGCTTTATGGATAGCCGAGCGATACTAACTATGGAGCTGCAAAGTAAGGCTGGAGCGACCACTACCCGTAAATTAGATATTAGCATTCTGGAGAATGTCGCCGAAGGGGATAAATCGCTTATCAAGTTTACTTTTCCGGCTGATATTAATGGTACCGCTTTGTTAACTCATCCTGATAAAGCCAAATCAGATGAGCAATGGTTATATCTGCCTGAGGTACGTAGAGTGAAACGTATAGGTTCTAGAAATAAGGCGGGTGCTTTTGTTGGTAGTGAGTTTTCCTTTGAAGATATGACCAATAAAGAGTTAGCTGATTACAGTTATAACTATCTTTATAGCAGCCCTTGCAGTGAAATTAGCGCTCAGGCCGATGAATTTGCCGGCAAGCAGTGTGAAGTGATTGAGCGCTTTCCCGTCGATAAACATTCTGGTTATAGCAAACAGCAATTATGGATTGAAAAGACAGATAAGAAAGTTATTCAAATAAAGTATTTCGATAGGAAAAAATCACTACTTAAAGTATTTACTGCATCTGACTTTAAGTTGTATCAAGACAAGTATTGGCGACCTGATTTAGTTGAAATGGTAAATGTGCAAACAGGTAAGGTGACAAGGTTGAGTTACCAAAGCATAGTGTTTGCCTCGGGTTTGTCTGAGCAAGACTTTCATCGCAGCAGCATAGGGGATTAGCCTTGTTGATGAGATTGTTGCTTAACTTTTCATTGGGTTTATTGTTTGCTGTTAGCTGTGCTGGAGTTACTGCACAGCCATTACTTGAACGCTTAAATGTCGACATCGCAGCGACATCTCGCTACTACTTTGAGCCGACTCAAACCCCTGACATTACTATCGATAACTTAGCCTATGGCGCTCGCGGTGAGGTGCTGGCTTCTCAGCGTTTTGGGGTGGTTAAGTTTGATGCTAAGCTTTTTGCTAACTGGGATAGTGCTGATGACCATCGTCGCTATGCTGATATCCGCCAAGCAAAACTCTCTGGTCGCTGGGGCAATATTAGTGCTGCTGCCGGCGTGGATACCTTCTTTTGGGGAGTATCAGAATCAATAAACCTTGTGAATGTGATTAACCAATCAGATATAAAAGAAAGCCTAGACAGTAAGGTGAAGCAGGGGCAGACCTTTGCCTCATTAAGTTATCGGTTACATGCTGGTGAGATAGGCCTTTATTTTTTGCCCAATTTTAGCGCTCGTGAGTTTCCACTTCGTCCAGCTTACGGGTTACCTATTTCAGATTCCAACCATTATGAAGACAATGATAAAAATGGCGGCATTGCTGCTAGAGGCTTGTTTTACCTTGATGATTTTGAGTTTGCCGTGGGCTACTTTAACGGTACTCGACGAGACCCTCTTCTGGTGCAGCAACCTCAAGCAGGCGAGCTAACACCCTTCTACCTTCAAACTGAAAACCTACTGTTTGATGCGATATATCTTGGCGATTCATTAACATATAAGTGGGAGTTTAAAACCGGCCGCGAGCTTAATAGTGGCTTTGTTGCCAGTAATATTGGAGTTGAATACCCCATTTACGCACTTGAAGATACACTGCAAGAGCTCGTGGTTATTGCAGAGTATGTGTTTGATGATAGGGGGGATCGCGCTGAGTCACATGGGCAGAATGACCTTTTTCTCGGTACTAAATTTGAGTTTGCTGAGAATAGTGGGCAGATAAGGCTGTTATATAGCTATGACATGGACAACGCGAGTCAGTACGCAGAGGCAAGCTGCCAGTATCGATTAAATGATTATTTACGGATAAAAGCCAAGATTATGGGCGTATTGTCTGCGACGGCTGATGCTAAACGCTTGTACGCTTTGAAAAATGAAGAGTTTGCCAAGTTTAGTCTGCATTATGCTTTTTAATGTGAGGTTTCTGCTGGGATTTCTTTACAGACGTTGAGGCGATCGACACAGTGACAAATCTAGAGTTTTACCTACCTTATGATAGACTGAGCCAACGTTGATATTTAGCTATAAAATAATAAGGTAAACCACCATGGAACAGCTAGCGCATCTTTATCACGACCACATTAGCGAGTTAAATCGTCGTGTCGCTGATATCACTTCTCGTGAAAATCTGTCCGGCCTAGTGATCCATTCTGGTCAACCCCATAGACAGTTTTTAGATGACATGGACTATCCATTTAAGGTTAATCCTCACTTTAAAGCTTGGTTACCGGTGATCGATAACCCCAACTCTTGGTTAGTTGTTAATGGTCGCGATAAACCGACGCTTATTTTTTATCGTCCGGTTGATTTCTGGCATAAAGTGGCCGATGAGCCAACAGACTTTTGGGCCGATTATGTCGATATTAAGTACCTGACTAAAGCTGATAAGGTCGCTGAGTTTTTACCTGCAGATATTGATGATTGGGCTTATATTGGCGAACATTTAGATGTTGCAGATGTACTGGGTTTCAACCGACGCAACCCTGATTCGGTATTAAGTTACCTGAATTACCACCGAGCCGAAAAAACCGCCTACGAACTGGCGTGTATGCGTAAGTCGAACTGTATCGCAGTGACAGGTCATCAAGCCGCGAAAACGGCTTTCTATAATGGTGCTAGCGAATTCGAGATCCTTCAAGTTTACCTAAGTGCAATCTCTCAGGGTGAAAATCAAGTGCCATATAGTAGTATTGTGGCATTAAATGAAAACGCTGCCATATTACATTATACCGCACTAGAGCAGGCATCACCGTCACAGAGACTGTCATTTTTGATTGATGCTGGCGCTAATTTTCATGGCTACGCTTCAGACATCACTCGTAGTTATGCGTTCCAGAAGAATATTTTTGATGATTTGATCACTGCTATGGATCGTATGCAGTTACAGGTTATTGCGATGATGAAACCTGGCGTTAGCTATATCGATCTACATATTGCCACCCATCATAAGTTAGCGCAGATACTCATAGATTTTGATATTGCATCTGGTGATGCAGCGGGATTAGTAGAGCAGGGGATCACCAGTGCTTTCTTCCCTCACGGTCTCGGACATATGCTAGGGCTACAAGTACACGATATGGGAGGTTTCCTTGCCGATGACAAAGGGACTCATATCGCCTCGCCTGATGCGCATCCATTCTTACGTTGCACCCGAACACTCGCTGAGAATCAAGTATTGACCATTGAGCCAGGTGTTTACATTATCGATTCATTATTGGCTGAACTAAAGCAAGATAATCGCCAACAGCAGGTGAATTGGAATACGGTTGATACCTTGCGTCCATTTGGTGGGATCCGTATTGAAGATAATGTCATTGTGCACAGTGATCGAACTGAGAATATGACTCGGAACTTTGGTCTTAATCGCTAACAATATGTCTATTTTAAGACGCTTACTAATGTTGAGAAACGTAATGAGTCATTCATTTTGAGTGAGAGCTACCAGATCCCTGCGGGTAGCTTATTGATCGAAGAAGAGATTAAGCATAGTCGATTCATCTCAAAAATATTCCACTGTCAGTCTGAACTGGAGTTTAAGTGTGTACTTACTAACCTAAAGGTTGAATATCCTGGCGCAAGCCATTATTGCTATGCATTTGTTGCCGGTGCACCGTCCGATAGTATCAATATTGGCTCAAGTGATGATGGTGAACCATCGGGCAGTGCTGGCCGGCCGATGCTGGCCGCTTTGCAAGGCAGTAATATCGGTGAAGTTGGCGCAGTGGTTATCCGTTATTTCGGAGGCACTAAGCTAGGTGTTGGCGGATTGGTACGCGCTTATAGCTCAGGCTTGAAAAAGGGATTGCAGCAGCTAGAGACTAATCTTAAGCAGATCCGCTATCCGGGAAATCTAGTGTGTGGTTACCATCAACTTAAAGATGTTGAACATCTTTTTTCACAGTTCGATGTGGTGATTGCAGATAAAGTCTTTGCCGAAAATATCAGTATTGAGTTTGCCATACCAAAGCGCTTTAAAAGTACGCTAAATATAGAGCTGGCCACCATGAGTCAAGGACAGTTAAAAGCACTATATGACTGAAGAGGCTAAACTCTCGCTGAGAGAGCAAATCTTTATACTGACCGCTATAAGTAAAACGATTGTGAACATTCTTAAGAAGTGTGCGAAAATGCATTTGAGCAAAAATGCGCTAGCAATGGAATCTAATGCAATATAGAACAATAATAAGAATTACAGGCCTATTAATGGGGCTGTTCTCCTTGTCTTTACTTCCGCCAGCTTTGGTGGCCGTTATCTATAAAGATGGCGGCGGTATGGCATTTATACAGGCATTTGTTTTATGCCTAATTCTTGGCTTTACACTTTGGTATCCCAATCGTCGCCACCGAAAAGATTTGCGCACTCGAGAGGGGTTCTTGTTGGTGGTGCTATTTTGGGTCGTGCTTGGTTCTATTGGTGCGGTGCCGTTTATTTTTTCTGGCCAACCTTCGCTTAGTCTAACTGATAGCTTCTTTGAGTCCTTTTCTGCGCTAACAACTACCGGTGCGACTGTCATTGTTGGTTTGGACGCGCTACCTAAAGCAATCTTGTTCTACCGACATCTGCTGCAGTGGCTTGGCGGTATGGGGATTATTGTATTAGCAGTGGCCATTTTACCAGTATTGGGTGTCGGGGGGATGCAGTTGTACCGCGCTGAAACGCCCGGACCGGTAAAAGACAGCAAGATGACACCGAGGATTGCCGAGACCGCTAAAGCGCTTTGGTACATCTATTTAGCCTTAACAGTGGCATGTGCAGTGGCCTATTGGGCGGCTGGAATGGATGTGTTTGATGCTATTTGTCACTCGTTTTCAACCATAGCTATTGGTGGGTTTTCAACTCATGACGCCAGTATTGGCTACTTCGAAAGCCCTGCCATCAATATGATTTGTGTGGTGTTCTTATTAATTGCGGCACTGAATTTTAGTTTGCACTTTGCTGCATTTTCACGCCGCGGCATCAACCTAAAAGTCTATTTTAAAGACGCTGAGTTTAAAGTTCTTATCGCTATCCAACTCGGTCTAACTGCGATTTGTTTTGCTACGCTCTATCATAGTGGCATCTACGATTCACCAGAAGAAACCTTTGATTACGCGCTATTTCAGGCTGTTTCTGTTTCAACAACTGCAGGTTTTGGTACAGAAAGCTTTCATGCTTGGCCGCTGTTCTTGCCTATTTTGTTAATATTTTCCAGTTTTATTGGCGGTAGTGGTGGCTCTACTGCTGGTGGTATTAAGGTAATGCGGGTTATTTTACTGCTGCTACAGGGCTCACGTGAACTTAAGCGGCTAGTGCATCCTCGTGGTATGTTTTCGATTCGTATAAGCGGTAAAGCGCTGCCTGATCGAGTGATTGATGCAGTGTGGGGATTCTTCTCTGCCTATGCCTTAGTCTTTGTATTGTGCATGTTGATCTTAATGGCGATGGGCATGGATGCGATTACTGCATTTAGCGCCACGGCTGCATGTTTGAATAACCTTGGCCCCGGTTTAGGTGAAGTTGCCAGTAACTATGCCAGTATTGGTGACGGTGAAAAGTGGGTATTGTTATTTGCCATGCTATTTGGTCGCTTAGAAGTGTTTACGCTGCTGGTATTATTTACACCTACATTCTGGAAGAATTAAAATTGCTGTGGCTAAGCTAGTTTTAATCATATAGCTTTACCCTAATGGTCGAGAACCATAATTTTAATCTACTAAGAGCAGGAACTGAATGAGCAATACACTGGTTATCTATTCAACCGTCGATGGTCAAACCAAGGCAATTTGTGAGCAGATTAGCAAGATCAATCGCCAGCTAGGTGCTACTGTCACTTTAGCCTCACTTGAAGAAGCTGAAGCCTTAGGTTTAGCTCAGTTTGATAAGATATTGGTGGCTGCGAGTATTCGATATGGTAAACATAGACCTGAACTGTATCAGTTTATCAACCGTCATCATGCAGTATTAAGTGCAAAGAAAAATGCTTTCTTTACTGTGAATGTGGTGGCGAGAAAACCTGAGAAAAATACTCCAGAAACCAACCCGTATATGACAAAGTTCCTAGCGCTTTCATTGTGGCAGCCGCAGCAGCTTGGCGTGTTTGCGGGGAAGATTGATTATCCCAAATACCGCCTGTTCGATAAAGTAATGATCCGCTTTATCATGTGGATGACTAAGGGGCCAACTGATACCAGCGGTACCTTTGAATTTACTAACTGGGATAAAGTCGATGAGTTTGCTCGCAGTTTCGCTGAGCGGTAATTATGGGTTTGCTATGATCATAAAAAAGCCTGCTATTGAGCAGGCTTTTTTCCTATGAATGCTTACAACTACTATGCGCAGTATTTCTTATGCAGGATTGAGATAACTTCGGTCACTTGTTCATTCTTCAGGGTGTAGAACACAACCTGTGAGCTCTTACGAGTCGCAACTAAGTCTTCCGAACGTAACACCGCTAAATGCTGTGATAATGCAGACTGGCTCAATGGCACCGTTTCATTTAACTCAGTTACGCTTAACTCTTTATCAAGTAATAAGCATAAGATCATTAATCTGTATGGGTTTGCAATTGCTTTAAGCCATTTTGCAGCACTCTCTGCATTAGTTACCATTGCACTGACATCGATTTCTTTTTGCATACGGTTACTCACTTCATAGCCTTTAATTAGTTAATTCTAATTGAGTTGGTGTGATAAAACAATATACCCCTGCGCTACAGGGATCTCAATTTTTGATGTTGATAATATGAGCTATGCCTAATTTGTGATCTATTATCCTGTTAAATCGACCATTTACTGCAACAATGAATGCAATGTGAAATTTTCCGAGTTGGAATAATGAATAAATCAGTTTTAGTTTTGTATTACTCACGTGGCGGTCATACGGCCAGAATTAGTCGAGCGATTGCCGACCGTATTGTTAGTGAAGGGCATCAGTGCGATATGATGCATATCAACGAAGCTAAGGCTGAAGGGTTGGACTGGTCGAAGTATGATGCAGTCGCGTTGGGTGCATGCGTGCTTTATGGTTCATACCATAAGTCTGTTTTTGAATTTGTTACCGAGCACCAAGCTGAGTTGGCCGCTAAACCATCGAGCTTTTTCAGTGTAAACGTAGTGGCACGTAATCCAGAAAAACGAGTACCTGAAAATAATAAGTATCTGCAGAAGTTTATTGAGCTCTCACCTTGGAAACCGCAAGATGTTAAAGTGATAGCTGGTAAAGTTGATTACCCATCATGGCGTTGGTACGACCGCTGGATGATCCAGTTCATTATGAAGATGACTAATGGCCCAACGGATCCGACATCGATTATCGATTACACCGATTGGCAAGATGTCGATGTTTACGCTGACCACTTGGTTACTTTGTCAAAATAGCGCGAAGTAGACAGATAAAACCATAGCTAAAGGCTATGGTTTTTTTATGGCTATGAATCCACATTAAGATGATCAAAATTTAATTAGCGACTGCAAAACTATCCACTCTATAATCCGCCGCCAGCATGCCATTTAGGCATATTTGCTGGGTATGAAATTGATTATTTAGAGGTCATTTATGAGTAGTGAAATAAAATTGCGAGCATTAGAACGAACCGATTTAAGGTTTATCCATCAGCTGAATAATAACCGTACCATCATGGGCTATTGGTTCGAAGAGCCTTATGAATCGTTCGATGAGTTAGAAGCACTTTATAGTAAGCATATTCACGATAAAACCGAGCGTCGTTTCATTGCTGAAGGTGCTGAACTGCAGACTGTAGGGTTAGTCGAGCTGGTTGAGATCAACAGCATTCACCGTAGTGCGGAGTTTCAAATCATTATCGCTCCAGTATACCAAGGTAAAGGTTACGCCAGAACATTGATAAACAAAGCACTTAATTATGCTTTCACAATTCTCAATTTGCACAAAGTTTACTTACATGTCGCGATAGATAATGAAAAGGCAATCCATCTTTACCAGAAGTGTGGTTTTGTAGAAGAAGGGCATTTGGTGAAAGAGATATTTATTAATGGTGAGTATAGCGACGTTAAGCGTATGTATATACTGCAAGGCACGGTGTGATTTATTGCCTTAATATCAGTCTTTCCACTCGCATTTTTTTACTGTAGTAGAGAATATTGATCTTCAATATTCTCATCAAAAACTAAGCATTGTGAATGCTGTTAAAAATATTAGTTACTAGTATTTCCAAAAGCTCGGATGAAACAGAACAGCCACTGTTAAAATCTCTAACCTGCCTAACAGCATACCAACCGATAATGCCCATTTAGCAACATCGGGTAATGGCGCAAAGTTACCCGCAGGACCAATGGTGTCACCCAGTCCTGGTCCAACATTGGTCACGGCTGTAATTGCGCCGGTAAAGCTGGTGATAGGATCTAAACCCGTCAGTACCAAGATGATAGATAAGCCAACAATGACCAACATAAATAGCAATATAAAGGTGACCAGTGAGCGGACGATATCATCCCTGATGATGCGGTTGTTGTAGCGTTCTTTAAACACCCCATTAGGGTGAAATTGCTGTTTAAGTTGTTCACGCATAATCACGCCAGCAATTTGAAAGCGGAAAATCTTAATCCCACCAGAGGTTGAGCCCGAGCAGCTACCGACGAACATTAAAAATAGGAATACGATATTGGCAACGGCGCCCCAAGCGGAATAATCAGTGAGGCCGTAACCCGTCGTGGTCACAACAGACACTACGTTAAAACTAGCGAGGCGCAGGGCATCAATAGGCTCTATCTCTCTGCTACTCCATAACCAGATTGCCAGCAATGTTGAAACCAGAACGACAAACTTTAAGAAGCCTTTTACCTGAGCATCATTCCACACTTTCAATGACTTCTGTTGCACCATGTAGACAAACATTAACAGCGGCAGGCCACCGGCGAGCATAAAAGTGGTGCCGACCCAGTGCGCCTCTTTTGAAAAGGCAGCCATAGAACTGTCTGAAGTTGAATAACCGCCAGTTGAAAGGGTGGTCATTGCATGGTTGATTGCCTGAAACCAATTCATGCCGCTGCTGTGGTAAGCCAAAAAGCACATAAAAGTCAGAAGGATATAAACGGTAAATAGGCTTTTTGCCATATGCTGGGTGCGAGGGGTGGCTTTATCACCCCAATCTGAAGACTCTGTCCTAAATAATCGCATACCACCGACGTTTAAAAATGGCAGCACCGCTACCGCCATCACAATAAAACCTATACCACCGAGCCACTGCAGCAGTGAACGCCAGATAAGAATACTGTGATCCATGCTATCTAGGCCTGAAAGTACCGTTGAGCCAGTGGTAGTGATCCCTGACATGGTCTCAAAGAAGGCATCGGTATAGTTAATACCGTGATACAGCGTAAAAGGTAGTGCGGCGAATAAGCTAACAATAAACCAGGTGAGACTGGTGAGTAGAAACATATCGCGGATGTTGAGGTGTAGTTGCTGAGATTGTCCTTGATGCATGCAAAAACTGGCCGCGGTGCCCGCAACCAAAGAGGAGATCATAAATGCACCCACTGTTTCTTCGCCGTAGTAAAGCGCGAAAGCACCAGGGATTAACATAAACGCAGTGAGCGTTGATAGAAAAATCCCCAATATAAACAGCAGAGGCCGAAAGTTCAGCATGGTGTTAAGTTAGGCTCCAGAACACATTTAAAAGAAGAAGGCGCTCGGTTGGAATAACTTTTCAACTTCACCGATAAACTTCTTGTTAACTAAGAACAGGATGACATGATCACCTTGTTCAATGACCGTTTTATCGTGTGCCATCAAGACTTCGTCATCTCTGACAATAGCACCAATTGTGGTACCTGGAGGCAGTTTGATTTCGCCAATCTGCTTACCGACAACTTTTGAGGTATTTTTATCGCCGTGGGCAATGGCCTCAATGGCCTCAGCTGCACCACGTCTTAACGAGTAAACATTACAGATATCGCCTTGACGTATATGGGTCAAAAGCGCAGAAATAGTGGCCTGTTGTGGTGAGATGGCGATATCAATATTGGCCTCTTGCACGATATCAACATAAGCTTCTCGCTGAATCAGCACCATGACCTTTTTGGCGCCCATACGTTTTGCCAATAACGCAGCCATAATATTGGCTTCATCGTCATTAGTGACCGCAATAAAGACATCGGTTTGATCGATATGCTCTTCGAGTAATAGCTCTTGATCTGAAGCATCACCACAAAATACCGTAGTATTTTCAAGTTTTTCAGATAACTCTTCGGCGCGCTCTTGTTTGTGTTCTATTAGTTTGACTGAGTGGTTGCGCTGCAGTTGTTTAGCGAGCCCAAGACCAATATTACCACCACCGGCAATCATAATATTGCGGTAGGAGTTATCCAGTTTCTGCATCTCACTCATTACTGCGCGCACATGACGACTATCGGCAACAAAGAACACTTCATCATCGGCTTCAATAATGGTGGTGCCGCGCGGCATAATAGGGCGGCCTTGCCTAAAGATAGCGGCAACGCGGGTATCAATATTGGGCATATGCTCGCGCAGTGCGGCTAAGGCATTACCCACCAGTGGACCGCCGTAATAAGCACGAACAGCCACTAGGCTTAGTTTACCTTCGGCGAACTCTAATACTTGCAGTGCACCTGGGTATTCAACAAGGCGACCAATATAGGCGGTCACTAGCTGCTCTGGTGCAATAAGTTCATCAATGATGAAACCACCGCGTGGACGATTCTCTGAGTGTTTAGTTTCACTATCAATAAACAGTTTATCGCGCAGGTTTAAGTATTGTTCTGAGCGGATCCGGGCAATTTTGGTGGGCGTACCAAATAGTGAATAGGCAATTTGGCAGGCTGCCATATTACACTCATCGCTATTGGTTACCGCAATCAGCATGTCAGCATCTTCTGCGCCAGCTTCCCTTAATACATCTGGGTGAGCACCGTGGCCACAAATAACTCGCAAATCGTACTTATCTTGCAAGGTACGTAAGCGAGTTTTGTCGTTATCGACGATAGTAATATCGTTATTTTCACCCACTAAGTTTTCGGCTAATGTGCCACCAACTTGTCCTGCACCCAAAATGATTATTTTCATTGCCGTACTAATCCTTCACTAGGCGAGCGTAATAAAAGCCGTCCATATTCTCTTGTCCTGGAACAATTTGCCAACCTATATCCTGCGGGTTGGGTTGCTCTTCGATAGGCACTAAGGTTGCATCAGCAGTTCTTGCTAAAAAGGCGCTAACTTGATCTTTGTTTTCTTGTGGCAAGATAGAGCATGTTGCATATAAGAGTGTGCCACCTGGCTTTAACCACTTCCAGCAGTGATCAAATATTTTGGATTGCAGTGCGGCTAACTCTTCAATATCGTTGTTTTTTCTGAGCCACTTGATATCAGGGTGACGGCGAATAACACCGGTTGCAGAGCAAGGTGCATCGAGCAAGATACGATCAAATTTATCACCATGCCACCAAGAATCAATATTCGATGCGTCGCCATGGATGAGTTCAGCTTGTAGCGATAATCTATCTAGATTCTGTTGTACTCGCTCAAGTCGCTTGGCATCAAAATCGATTGCAACTAGCTTAATATCGGGAGCGAGTTCTAATAAGTGACAGGTTTTACCACCAGGTGCAGCACAAGCGTCGAGTACCAACTCTTCCCCTTGTGGGGCGAGTAGTGTTGCTGCCCATTGAGCGGCACCATCTTGTACTGATGCTGAACCCGTTTCAAAACCTGGCAGTTGCATCACATCTCGAGGACTAGACAGTAAAATAGCATCATTGCTACTACCTGCTGTAGCTTCAACGTCCATATCGGTCAATGCACTGAGATAGGCTTCGCGAGTTTGTGATTGCTGGTTGTTACGCAGCCACATAGGCGGTCGTTGATGGCTCTGTTCTATAATCTGCTGCCAGTTTTCAGGATACGCATCTTTTAGGCGTTTGATGATCCATGCTGGCGTATTGTAGGCAAGCGTATCGTTGTCGGTCGCTAGTGGTTTTTCTTGACGTTGAATAGTGCGCAGTACCCCATTAACAACCTTAACTAAGCCTTCAAACTTTAATTGGCGACAAGCTTCTGCTGTTTCTGAAATCGCAGCATGACTAGGGATACGTGTAAAGTAGATCTGATAACAGCCAACCAAAAGTAGCTGGTGAACAATACGCTGCTTCCCTTTGAGTGGTTTGCTCATACAGTCACTGACTTGTTTGTCGAGCTGGGGTAGATGGCGCATGACACCATAGCAAAGCTCTGCTAACAGTGCTTTATCTTTGCCACTTTCTAGGTGACGTTGCTGATCGGGCAGAGCGACAGAAAGTGAAATGCCTTTTTCTAACACCTGAAATACCACTTTCGCGGCTAGTGCTCTTAAGTTTATTGCCATTAGCCTTGGTCATCCATTGCATTGTTGAGTTGAGTGCCTGGTGTGAACCAATCGGCGCGAGAATTGAGAATATCAGCAACACTAAGTGGTTTCTTGCCGGGTAGTTGCATCGTAGTGATGGTTAACACACCGTCTCCGGTCGCAACCTCAATACCGTTTTTATCGGCAGAGATGACCGTTCCTGCTGCTGCTGCAGTTGAAGTACTATCACTAACATGGCTTTGCCAAACTTTTATGGTATTACCAGCATGTTGATAGTGGCTTACTGGCCATGGGTTAAAAGCTCTGATTTCACGCCAAAGGGCTTGGGCTGATTTAGACCAATCAATTTGCGCTTCTTCTTTTGATAATTTCTCTGCGTAGTTGGCTAGGCTCTCATCCTGCTTTTCTGCTGGTAAAGTATCAGCCGCGATGCCCGCTAACGCTTCAACGAGAGCGCTTGGACCTTGTTCGGCGAGCTTTTCATACAGAGTGGCTGAGGTATCAGTATCTTCAATTTTTAACTGGGTCTTTAATAGCATGTCACCGGTGTCCAGGCCAACATCCATCTGCATGATGGTAACACCTGTCTCAGTATCGCCAGCCCATAAGGCGCGTTGAATGGGCGCTGCTCCACGCCAGCGAGGTAAAATAGAACCGTGCACGTTGATACAACCTAAGCGTGGTGTATCAAGCACTACTTTCGGTAAGATTAAACCGTAAGCCACTACAACCATAATATCGGCATTAAGCGCAGCTAATTCTTGCTGCGCGGTTTCATCGCGTAATGACTTAGGTTGTAACACTGGAATATCATTTTCGAGTGCCAATGCCTTTACCGGGCTAGATTGTAGCTTTTTGCCACGACCTGCAGGTCGGTCTGGTTGGGTATAAACTGCAATCACATTGTGCTGTGATTCGATAAGCGCTTGAAGGTGGCGAGCGGCAAAGTCTGGCGTACCGGCAAAAATGACATTAAGTGGTTTCAAAAATTTATCCTTGTTTTGCTTCTAAGCGAGCGGCTTTTTCTAGCTTTTGCTTAATACGTTGGCGTTTCAGTGGCGATAGATAATCCACAAATAATTTACCCGCTAAATGGTCGAGTTCATGTTGCAGGCAAATAGCAAACAGCCCTTCAGCTTCTAAAGTAAACTCATTACCGTCTCGATCAAGCGCTTTGATGGTGACAAATTCGGCACGATCTACTTTTGCATAGATACCAGGAACCGATAAGCAGCCCTCTTCATTACAGAAATCACCGCTTTTGGCAATTATCTCTAAATTAATGAACACTTTTGGGCGATCGATCTCATCTTGAAGATCCATTACGATAAGTTGATGATGAAAATCTACTTGGGTAGCCGCTAGACCAATCCCCTTTTCTTCATACATAGTCTCGAACATATCGTCGATTTGTGTCTGTAGAGCAGCGTTAAACTCGGTGATTGGCTTTGCTACTGTACGTAATCTTTCATCTGGAAAACGTAAAACTTTTAATAAACTCATACCTAAACTCTTAACAAGTCTGTCAAATCTAAACCAGTTAGTTATACTGGCTCAGGCTAATGGCTCAATTTTAGTCCTTAGCGGCATTCAATAACAGCAAAAGCTCTACTTATAATCTAATAAAGAGCAAATAGCATGGATACCCTGATGAAACGGTTACTATTACTTGCTTCACTTATGCTTGGTTGCACCTTCGTTTTCGCTGATACTTTGACACTGAAGTCTGGACATCCTGAGTCCTATGTTGTTAAAAAAGGCGATACTCTTTGGGATATATCGGCTTTTTTCCTAAAAGATCCTTGGCGTTGGCCTAAATTGTGGGGCGCTAACCCGCAAGTGGCTAACCCACACCTTATCTATCCTGGTGATCGATTGACGCTGGTGTTTATTGATGGTGAGCCCCGCTTAGTGGTCAAGCCTCATTTAAGCAAGAGTCCTGCTGGGCGTGTTTCACCCAAAAATGGTGCCATTCCTGCTATAGACCTGTCACTGATCCAACCCTATTTGTTGCACAATCGAGTCGTTGAGGCCAATTGGTTTGAGCAACAGCCGATGGTTATGGGCGGTGAAAGCGAATCTCGCCACCATGTGGTATCAGATATTGTTTATGTTCAAGGCGAGCTTACCGTTGGTGATAAATTTGGTATTTATGCCAGTGGCCGTGAGTTTGCCAATACTGATGGCGAAGCACTTGGGCTCGAAGCTATTTTGACTGCAAGTGGCCGGGTTGTTGAGTCTGGTCCGGTATCGAAAGTGGAGCTGTTAAGTAGTTTACGGGAAACTAAAGCCGGTTACCGCTTGCTGCCAATTGAAGATGACTCATTAATGTCAGCCTACTTTATGCCTAGAGCTGCACAACTGACCGTTCCAACTACAGTGTTGGCCTCGGGCATTGATATTCGAGCTATGGGTAAGTTCGATGTCGTTTACATTGACCGTGGTGATACCGATGGTGTTGAGACTGGACAAGTGTTCTCAATATTTAAAGAGGGCGATGTGGTGGTGATAGATGGTGACGGAGTGCCTGTACCACCAAATGACCGTACTCGTTATGAAAAAATGTTGGCTGGGATCTCAGCTGACAATGCGGTACAAATGCCTGATCTTTATCGTGGCAAGCTAATGGTTTTCAAAGTTTTTGAAAAAGTCAGTATGGGGATTATCTTAGTTAATGAGCGCCCGGTAAGGGTCGCGGATAAACTGACCATTCCTGACTCGCTGATAGCGAGCGAGTAGTCTAAAGTTAAATCTGTGCAGTGATATTACTGCGCAGATGACTTGAGGATAGACTATTAATGAAAAGCTGGTCGACTGGCTAGTTGTTTCTGCTGTATCCGGGCTAGGACCCGCTCGGATTAAACAATTGATAAATTACATGGATGTGGAAGAGTTAAGACAAAGACTAACGCATGAGCCAGATGCATTGCCTTTGCCTGAATCTTTGCTTCGCTCCAACCTTACCCCTAATTACGCTTTAGTTGACTCGGCACTTGAGTGGCAACAGCTGAGTGAACATCATCACCTGTTATATTGCGACGACCCTCTTTACCCGCCTTTGCTTAAACAAATTAGCGATCCTCCTAGCGTGTTGTTCGTTAAAGGTAACGCTAGTGCTCTTCTTCGCCCAAGTATTGCTATTGTTGGCAGCCGAAATGCCACCCCGGGAGGCTTAAAAATGGCACATGCTTTGTCATCGCAACTTGTTGAGCAACACCTATCTATCACCAGTGGCATGGCGCTAGGTATCGATGGTGCAGCTCATCGCGCTGCAATTGAGAATCATGGCGTATCCGTTGCTGTTCTTGGTACTGGTGTTGAAGTTATCTACCCCAAGAGACATCAGAATATTTACAATGGAATTCAAACAGATGGTTGTGTTATTAGTGAGTTTTGGCCACAAACTAAGCCATTTTCTGGCAATTTTCCGAAACGAAACCGCATAATTAGCGGTCTAACTCTAGGAACCCTTGTTGTAGAAGCGGGTTTAAAAAGTGGCTCATTAATCAGTGCGAGATTGGCTAATGAGCAGGGGCGCGAAGTATTTGCATTACCTGGTAGTGTACTAGGCGGCCACAGTGAAGGTTGTCATCAACTATTACGTGATGGGGCTAAGCTGGTGGAGTCTGCCGCTGACATTTTAGAAGAAGTTGCGGTTTTATCTGGTCTTCACCTTGAAGAAGTCAAAGCCAGTCACCATATAGGGGAGGAGATAGTCTCTGATTTGCCATTTGCTTCGCTGTTAGCTAGTGTAGGTTATGAAACCACAACGATCGATAACGTGGTTGAGCATAGTGGAAAAACCATAGAGCTAGTATTGGAGCAGTTACTTGAACTTGAGTTACAAGGTTGGGTTACTGCTGTACCCGGTGGTTATGTAAGACTTAAGAGGAGCTAGCCATGTTTGATATCCTCATGTATCTATTCGAAAACTATGTGCATAGTGAAGTTGAGTTTCTTGTCGATGAAGACGAACTCACAAAAGAACTAACCCGTGCTGGGTTTCACCAGGCAGAGATCATTAAAGCACTAACTTGGTTAGAAGGTTTAGCTGAGTTGCAAGAGGCGGGAACACCGTACCTTTGCAATCATGATCAGCAGTCTTTCCGTATTTATACTAAAGATGAGATTAATAAAATAGATGTAGAAAGTCGCGGCTTTCTGCTGTTTCTTGAACAGATTAAAGTGCTTAGTGTTGAAACCCGTGAAATGGTTATTGATCGAGTGATGGAGCTTGATGAAACGACGCTAAATTTGGATGATCTTAAATGGGTTATCTTAATGGTGTTATTTAATGCACCTGGCCATGAGTCAGCTTATGAGCAGATGGAAGATCTGATTTTTGAGCAACCGGATGGTCGATTGCATTCATAATAGTTTGCTGTGGTATCAGATAAAAAAGGAGGCTTATGCCTCCTTTTTTAGTACTGGAATTCACGCATATTTAAAAATGCAGGTGATTACTGTCTTGCATGAGATGCTGCGGTTGCAAGTAGTCACGATAGGCGTAACGATTCTGCTTATGCAGTCGTGGCTTAGACTTTTCTTCGCTGTCATCAAACTGCGCCACTTGAGAGGTTAACCACTCAGAAAACTGTTGCTGATGTTGTGTTAAGTCAGCTAATAACAGCTCATACCCTTCGAAGTAATCTGTTTTTAAGAACTGACTCAATTTCACGTAATCACTATGGTAATGCTCTGCGAGGAAACGCACTGCCATATAGCTCCACTTGTAAGTCATATCAACGCCATCTTTATATTCAGTCGCAAATATTTCTTCTAACGTTGGCGCCTTGTCGATATCGCGTTTGATGATCTTTAGTGCGGTAGGATTAGTATCACCTTGAGCAATATATTCAGCTAACCCTTCTGACCACCACACCATTTTGCTCGGGAAGTGTCCAAAACCGCCATATTTTACAAAGTGGCCGTCAAGGTAGTGTACGTATTCATGATTTAAGTTCCAAATGGCAAACTCGGGTTCAATCCAAAACTGACGATAGGCAAAAAATGTTGCTTGGTTACCGGGTTTTGAAGGTGTTCCTTCGATATACATTCCGCCGTTGTCGGTTTGAATATCGAATATTAGCTGACCATAGTAGTTGTATTGACTCCAGTTCTTAAATGCGACAACTCTCAGTGCTTCATTGTTATCATTTGCGGTTGCTTGCTGCTGTGTTTCTAGTACTTGATGAAAGTGAGATTCTTGCGAGGTGAGTTTAGTGCAACTCTCGGCCAGTTCTTGTTCATTAAGATCTTGCGCCAAGATAAACAGTGACTCAGAACAGTGATGCTCAATAGGCAGTGCTTCAGTTAGCTCTGGTACGCGACAAATATCACTATTTTCTTGGCAACGTTCTTGGGCTGAAAAGGTATTAACATGGTAGCCCTTGCTATAGGTATCTTTTGCACTATTCCCTCGTTGGGCTACATCTTGCCTAGCAATGTCGGCCACGGCTTTATCGACAGCAAGCTCAAGTTCAGTTGCAGCGCCATCTTCTGAACCCGGGAGTGCGAGCCTATATAATGCTAACGCCCAATAGGCGTTGATTTTTGGCCAATCCTGCTCCGCACGTATACTATTTTCACTTGTCGCAAATTCTAATAATGGTTGATTTAGGTTTGCTGCGATTAATGTCGTATTCAATTCGCCGTCGACATCTTTTCGACTAACGTTAAACAAAAAACCATAGGCCTTTAGTGTTTCTAGTAGCGCGTAATCATTTGCCTGTTGGCTAGTGGACGTTGTTAGTTGTGCCAGCTGATTATTGAGTTGTGGTAAAAGAGTGGCAAGTTGCGCTGCGCGCTCGTTATCAGCCAAGTAGCGGTAAAGGGTCACTGCAAATTGTTCTTGTAGGCGAGCATTTCTGTTTAATAGCCCTGAGTCTGCAAGACTTTTTAGGGCATTAGATAAGCCGACATAGTCAGATTGTTGCAGATCGTCAGTTGGACCGTAATAACTGAATGCACGAAAATAGTAGAGTAAGTTATCAAGTGCTTTAGGATCGGTTGTACTGGCTAATGCAGCACTTGCTTGCTGGAAATGAGATACTGTAAAAAGTGGGTTGGTTTCATCAAATAGCGCACTTTCAGAGTTGGCGCTTATTTGTTGGATTATTTCAGGTGCCGCAGCAGGGGGATTGGTTGTGGAGCAACCTGATATTGAGCCTGAGAGTGCCACTATAATCGTTAAAGCAATTTTTGTTTTTGTATTCATTTATAATGCCCTGTATTTTTTTGGATACAATATATCACCGTTTTTTATCAAAACCTATTAGATGAATACAACTGTCAGGCCAATACTTGGTAGAATAGCGACATACTGATGAACTGAGATAATCATGGCTAAAATCGATCAGCAACTGTTTACAACACATGAGCATGCACTAGAAAAGGAGTATGAACTCTGTCCTAAGTGTGGCTGCGAGTTGTCGGTAAGACATAGTAAACATGGTGGATTTATTGGCTGTAATAACTATCCAAGTTGTGATTACACTCGGCCGTTAGTGCAGCATGAATCCATCGAAACTCAAGTGATAGAAGGTTCATCTTGCCCTGAATGTGCCAGCGAGCTTGCGGTAAAGTCTGGTCGTTTCGGCATTTTTATCGGCTGTACTAACTATCCTGAGTGTAGCCACATTGAAAAGCATGATCAGGCTGATGCAGAGGATGAGATAGCTTGTCCTAAATGCAAAAAGGGTCATGTTGAGCATAGAACGAGTCGATTCGGTAAATCTTTCTATGCATGTAGCGCTTATCCAAAGTGTAAGTTTTTGGTGAACTATCCGCCTGTCGCCGAGACATGCCCTGATTGTGGCTTTGGAATACTCGTCGAGCGTAAAGGCGCTGCAGGTATGCGCTTGGAGTGCCCTCAAAAAGCCTGTAAATATAAACGGCCAGTCTGAGCTGACACGCTAAATGAGCATATTATCTTCCACTAATGCCGCTTTTAAGTAATCATAGCGATATTGCAATGTGTATTGAGCCAAGGTTAAGGGAGACCGATGTTAGAAGTATTGCCAGCTGAAGTAGCTGAAGTTGTTATGGGCGGAGGGGTGATTGCTTATCCAACCGAAGCTGTTTATGGCTTAGGCTGCGATCCTGACAATGACGCTGCGATTAATCATTTACTGCAGGTCAAGCAGCGTCCTTGGCAAAAAGGATTAATATTGGTGGCAGGAGAATACCAACAACTACTACCTTACATTGATGAGTCGCAACTAACTGCAGAACAACTTGCATTTGTTCACAGCAAATGGCCCGGACCATTTACCTTTATCATGCCAATCAAGCCCGGTTTGTCTAAATTATTAAGCGGTACTTTTGACTCCATTGCAGTGAGAGTGACTGCCCATGAAGGGGTGAGAGCTTTATGCGCCGCAATTGATAAGCCTATTGTTTCGACCAGCGCTAACTTATCAGGCCAGCAGCCAGCACTATCCCCATCGGCTGTAAAGCAGCAATTTGAAGGGATTATCTCAGGCTTAGTGTTAGGCGAGTTAGGCTATCAGAATGCCCCTTCAACTATTATCGATGCCAAGAGTGGCAACATTCTCAGAAAAGGTTAATCAAGGAAAAGTATGAGCACACCAGATTCAGCAGTAGTAAAAGCTTTCTTACTCGATCTTCAATCTCGAATTTGTCATGGACTGCAAGCTTTAGATGGCTCAGCCGAGTTTGTCGAGGATTCTTGGAAGCGTGAAGAGGGCGGTGGTGGACAGAGTCGAGTATTGACTAATGGTGCTGTATTTGAACAAGCTGGCGTTAACTTTTCCCACGTTACCGGTGCTTCTATGCCGGCATCAGCAACGGCGCACCGTCCTGAACTCGCAGGGCGTAGCTTCGAAGCGATGGGAGTTTCACTGGTTATTCATCCTAAGAATCCACATATACCCACCACTCATGCCAATGTGCGTTTCTTTATTGCGCAAAAAGAGGGTGCCGATCCTGTATGGTGGTTTGGTGGTGGTTTCGATTTAACACCATATTACCCATATCTCGAAGATGTTGTTGGTTGGCACCAAAGTGCCAAAACATTATGTGAGCCATTTGGTGATGAAGCCTATCCTAAATACAAAAAATGGTGTGACGAATACTTCTGGCTACCGCATCGTAATGAAACCCGTGGTGTTGGTGGCTTGTTCTTCGACGACTTAAATAAACAGGGGTTCGATAAGAGCTTCGACTTTATGCAAGCGGTGGGTAATGGTTTCTTAACCGCTTATGCGCCCATTGTTGAGCGCCGTAAAGATACCGAATATGGTGAGCATGAACGCCAGTTCCAGCTTTATCGTCGTGGCCGTTATGTCGAGTTTAACCTAGTTTATGATCGCGGCACCTTGTTTGGGCTGCAAACTGGCGGCCGTACCGAGTCGATTTTGATGTCTATGCCACCACTCGTTCGTTGGGAGTATGCTTATACTCCAGAAGCGGGCAGCCCAGAAGCGGCTCTCTACAGTGATTATCTTAAGCCGCGAGATTGGTTGAGCTTATAAATTGTCACTCTGTAAGCGTAATCAATAGCGGTTATTGATTACGCATATGATCTGCCAGAGTGGCTATTGCACTATAAATAGCTTGCTGATGCTGTGGGTCATTTACTTCGATCTCTATGGCTGCTTTCATGCAGATTAACCATTGATCCCGCATCGCTTCATCAACTTTAAAAGGCATATGTCTGGCTCGAAGTGCAGGGTGACCATGTTTTTGTTGATATAGCTGTGGCCCGCCTAACCAGCCGCTGAGAAACTCAAACAGTTTTTGCTCCGATTCACTCATTGGGGCACGGTGAATATCGAGTAGAGGTTTGGTTTCAGGTATGGTTTGCATCTGCGTATAGAACTGCTTAGCAATCGCGCGAATGGTTTGTTCACCACCGATACGATCATAAGCATTAGATTGCTGCGGATCTCTTTCACCCTTGCTGTCTTTGTTACCCACCAAGCGCTTTAACCAATTCATCTTGTATCTTCATTAATTTATAGTGAAGCCATTGTAACTGAAAATAACTGCATCGGAATAGATTGCTACTCACCGCAACAACGGTAAACTGATAGCCATTTCCGCTAGTGAATCGCAGGGTATTAAACATGACAGATAGATATGCAGTATTTGGTAACCCTATAGGCCATAGTAAATCTCCGAGCATTCATGCTGTTTTTGCTGCAGAAACCAATCAAGCTTTGCGCTACGAAGCGATATTGGCACCTATTGATGCGTTTGAAGCCAGTTTTCGTCAGTTTGTTGCTAATAATGGCTTAGGCGCAAATGTCACTGTGCCTTTTAAGGAACAGGCTTTTACCTTGTGCGATGAATTAAGTGAACAAGCGCAACTAGCCGGAGCGGTAAACACATTATCTGTATTAAGTGACGGCAGAATTCGTGGTGATAATACCGATGGCTTAGGTTTAGTGGCGGATCTACAAAGACACTTTGGCAGTCTTAAAGGGAAGAGTGTTTTGTTAGTTGGCGCTGGTGGCGCTGCGAGAGGGAGTGTTTTGCCGCTACTACAAGCTAATGTCGCAACGTTAACAATTGTGAATCGTACCCAGTCAAAAGCAGAGGCACTGGTCGATATATTTACTCAATACGGTAAGGTTTGTACTCAAGCTATTACTCATACTGGCCAAAGCTACGATGTCATTATTAATTCAACCTCATCAAGCTTAAGTGGTGAGGTGCCTAACCTTAGTGCGGAGGTCATGCACGCCGATACAGTTTGCTACGATATGATGTATGGCAAAGCACAGACAGCGTTTAACCTTTGGGCTGCAGAGCAAGGGGCGAAACAAACAATCGATGGTTTAGGTATGTTAGTGGGGCAAGCTGCTGAAAGCTTTTTAATTTGGCGCGGGGTTAAGCCAAGTGTTGAGACGGTTTTAAGCCAACTTAGAGCTGAGCTATAGGCGGGGACTGAACGGGACAGACATGAATCAAAGTATTTTATTTCCTGATCTACAAGATTGGGATCAATCATCGCAAATGATCATTTTTCCTGCTCAACAGCAGGGCATGAATATTGAGTGTCGGATTGGTATCGCGAAGTTAGCAGCATTATCAGAGACAGACTTAATAACTACCGATCAAGATATAGCAACCAAAGCGCTAGCAGTGTTTGAAACTTATCGATTTGATATAGAGGAAGAGGTGGAAGTGCTCATCGAACAAGAGCTGTTCGATGAGTTTGGGCGCATTATTGTTACCTAATGCACGCCTAATTACCTTCTGCTAAATACTCATTTTTCAGTCTGACGTAGTTATCGGCAGATTGTGGCAGAAAGGCAAGTTCAGCTTCTGTTAGTGGTCGTGCTTGCTTTGCTGGGCTGCCTACATATAAGTAGCCACTCTTAAGTATCTTATTTGGTGGCACTAATGATCCGGCACCTAGAATGACATCATCTTCCAATACCGCTCCGTCTAAAATGATGGCTCCCATACCGACTAATATTCGGTTTCCTACCTTGCAGCCGTGCAGCATGGCTTTGTGACCTATGGTTACATCATCGCCGATAATTAATGGCTGACCTTCAGGTAGTGAAGGGGACTTACGAGTAACATGCAATATAGTGCCATCTTGAATATTAGTTCTCTTACCAATAGCGATATAGTTTACATCGCCACGAGCTGCGACCAGTGGCCAAACGCTAGAGTCATCATCTAATGTGATATCACCCACCAAAACACATGCTTCATCAACATAAACATCATTCTTGAGCTGTGGCACCACGCCTTTATACGATCGCAGTGAGCGATTGTTTTGCGAGTTAGTCATCCAAAAGTCCTTAAAGTAACTGTTTTTGGCATTATAAAGCTTAAAAAGTAGCTAGTCAGGGTGTTTTATCAGCAAGCAGTAATAAAACTACACTTTTATTGCATTTTTTCGCATTTAGCCCCTTGCGCTCCGCTACGATTT